>PEYP01000067.1 GCA_002774315.1 Candidatus Stahliibacteriota bacterium CG08_land_8_20_14_0_20_40_26 | reverse complement strand
CCCGCCTCATACTCTTACCTTCAGATGGAACTTCTCAAAAAAAACTTGCAAAATTACAATATTTGTGTTATAATAATTCTTGTATTAACCGCAAATTTACTCCGTTAAATAGAACCGCTCCAGCACTAATAAATCTGGTGTTTATCTTTGAGTTATTTAACGGGGTGCACACAGATAGACACAGTTAATGGGCACAAATTGAATTTGTGCCTACAACCTGTTTGAAAAAAAGAAATTGACAGGGACTTAAAAAGAACTTAAGAGATAAAAAATAACAAAAGTAAAATCTGTGAAAAAATAAAGTAATCTGAGTTAATCAGCGTTAATCTGCGTCCAAAAAGTATGTAGGCACGCCTGCCTGGCGGCAGTCAGGATTTCAAATCGTGCAAAATCTCGGACTACAGGATTGATATGAAATGGCTAAACAGAGCAATCAACACACTGAGAGATGGAGGAGTTATCGCGTTCCCCACAGATACTGTATATGGGATTGGATGCGATGCAACAAATAAAGAGGCGATAGAGAAAATCTATCGGATAAAACACAGAAAAAGGAATAAGCCCCTCATTATGTTTATCCCGTCACCCAACCATCTTGAGACAATTACACCAAGGGTAACAAAACTTGTCTTTCAATTATCGCAATATTTCTGGCCAGGTCCACTTACACTTGTCGTCAAGGCAAAACAAGATATCCCATTCACAGCGGAGAATGGCACAGTCGGTATAAGGATTCCAGATGAGAAACACATACTCATCCTTCTTCGGAATTATCCAAATCCGCTTGTCACAACAAGTTGTAATATAGAGGGTCTACCAGTGCTTTCAAATGCGAAAGAAATAAAAAGGGTATTTGGTAACAATATAGATTACATCATAGGAGGAAATCCACCGAAATCACAGATACCATCAACTGTGCTCAGAGTATCACCACCCACACTACTACGGAAAGGAAAGGTCTCCATCTTTGAGATTGAAAAAAAGATAGGACATAAGGTTATGCTACCCCACGGGACAAAAATTGGAATACTTTTTGTGTGTGCTGCAAATGTTTGCAGAAGCCCGATGGCAGTGGGGTTGGCAAGAACAATAGCACCGCAGACTATATATACAAATTCAGCAGGTATATTCGCCACACAAAATTCTCCTCCTTCGTTTTTTGCCAAAAGTGTTATGCATGAGATTGGTATAGAGATACGGACAGAGTTATCCAAACAGATAACAAAGGACATTGTCTATGATTACGACCTTATCCTGTGTATGGAAGAAGCACAGAAGGAATGGATAATCTCAAATTACCCGGATATAGAAGGCAGGGTCTTCCTTCTGGGTGAATTTGGAAAGAACGAAAAGACAGAAGAGATAGAAGACCCTGTAGGCAAAGGAATAGAAGACTATAGAAAGTGCAGAGATATATTAAAAAAAGAGATTCAAAGGGTTTCTAAATATCTTAAAGATAGATACTATGAATAGAAATGTAACAGGAATATTCCTTGCTCTTATGCTCATAGTTCCTGCATCGCTGTTCAGTGAAGGCAAATCCCCAACAAAGGCAATGCTTTTATCTATTCTTCCGGGGGGAGGACAGTTCTATAATGAGAAATATATAAAAAGTATCATATTTGCAACGGCCCAGACAATCTGTCTTGGATTTACCGTAAGAGAACACATCTATGCAATGAATGCAGAGAGCGAAGGGAGGGAAAACGACTACAACTACCATATTGCAAAAAGATATGATTGGCTCTGGTTGTCCTGTGGAGTATGGGCACTCTCTATAGGTGATGCATTTGTGGATGCATACTTCTACAACTTTTATGAGGATGTAGGTATTGAATTGGATGTAGGGTTCAAATTTTAAAGCATTGAACACCGTCTCAAGATCAGTATGATAAAATTGGTAATCAGGTTATCGGTGATCAGATTATCAGTAAGGAAAAGAAGACAATACAACATATCAGGATTATGAAGACTGCAATAGAGAAGCTCAAGGAGGGTATTGAACTACTAAAGCTACCTGCTAAGGAAAATACAATCCGATATTTACTTAGATACTACGAACTTATTCTGCAGTGGAATGAGAAAATTAATCTCGTATCAAGAGCGGAGAAGGATATCGCAAAAAATCATATTTTAGATTCGCTTTCCATATATTATTTGCTAAAAGGTAATTATCTACTCGATTTTGGAAGCGGTGCGGGTTTCCCCGGAATTCCCTTGAAGATATTAAATAACAATATAATTCTTGATATAGTTGAGGCAAAAAAGAAGAAAGCGGTATTCTTAAGAGAGGTAAAGAGAGAATTCAAACTTCACGATGTCCGTATATACAATCTGGACATAAGACAATTTCAATCCAACAGGCTGTATGATGTTATAACAGCAAGGATGGTCGGCAGTATTAAAAAGATAGTTCAACTGACTGCAGGATTCTTGAAAGATGATGGCAGAATTATAACATTCAAGGGGGAAAGACTGGCTACCGAACTTGAAGAGGCAAAAGAGACCCTCAACCGATATGGACTCTCCGTTGTTGAAATACAGAAGAAAATTTTCACGAAAGGAACGATATGTGTGCTGTCTGCCATTTAAGATTTACAGATTTGAATTTGTAACTACAATCTTACTATGGGTAAAGTTATCTCAATAGCAAACCAAAAGGGAGGCGTTGGAAAGACCACAACAGCTGTCAATCTCTCAGCCTCTATTGCAGTAACAGAACGGAGGGTATTGTTGGTTGACATAGATCCGCAAGCAAATGCGACAACCGGACTAAGCGGACAAGCACGCAAGAGCGTATATGATGTACTCATAGGAAACACAGACATTAAAGATGCTATCATACCGACTGAATTATCATACCTGTTTTTTGTCCCCTCTTCACTTTCACTTGCTGGCGCAGAGGTAGAACTCGTAGATATGAAAAACAGGGAGAGTATACTCAAATCAAAAATAGACAGCGTGAGGAATGATTACGATTATATATTTATAGATTCCCCACCTTCACTCGGACTACTTACTATAAATGGACTTGTTGCAGCAAACTCTGTGCTTGTGCCTATTCAATGCGAATTCTATGCTATGGAAGGTTTGTCGAGGTTGTTTTCTACTATAACCAGGATAAGGAACTCCCTGAACCCAAATCTTGATATAGAAGGTATTCTTTTTACGATGCTTGATATGAGACCCCTGCTTTCGAGAGAAGTAAGGGGAGAAGTTGAAAGACACTTCAAAAACAGCGTACTCAGGGCAACTATACCAAGAAATATCAGACTTGCAGAGGCACCCTCATTTGGCAAACCAGCACTTCTTTACGATGTAAGGTCAAAGGGGGCAAGGGCTTATTTTGAACTTGCAGAGGAGTTTCTTTTAAGAAATAACTAATAACACTGAATAATACTGATTGTCACTGAAGAAAGGAATAAATAAAAAATCTCTTTTCGGTGTTCTTCGGTGTTGAATAATTAGTGTCTTTCGGTGATTTTCAGTGTTAAATGTATAATATGACGGAGAAAAAAGACCTTATAGAACATCTGGAGGAACTGAGAAGGAGAATAATATACATCCTTATATTCTTTTTTATTTCTGTTGTAATTTCTTACTTTTTTTCTGCAAAATTGCTCTCTCTCTTTCTGCTTCGTAATCTAACACTCCATTTCTTTACACCACTTGAACCCTTCCTTGCCCGTATATATGTCTCTCTTTTTAGCGGTATCATCGTTACCCTTCCCTTCTTTCTCTTCCATCTCTTTATATTCCTGTGGCCAGCCCTTCTAGAGAATGAGAAGGGGCCTGTCTTTTATTTCGTTTTGTTTGGGGTGGTAGCATTTGGTGTGGGTGCATATCTGGGATACAGATTTCTACTTCCTCTTGCTGTGAAGGTGTTATTCTCATTTGGGAAAGGAATAGCCGAAGAGACGATAGGGATAAATAACTTTCTCAAATTTTCGATCTTTTTAATTATAGGGTCTGGAAGTGTAATGGAGGTACCGGTAATAACATTTTACCTTGCAAGATCCGGTATTGTAGATACGGAATTGCTTCTGTCAAAGTGGAGGTATACAGTAATAATAATACTTGTATTTGCCGCCATTATAACCCCAACAGTGGACCCGATAACCCTTCTTTTGGTCTCTTTGCCCATAATAGGACTTTATCTCTTGAGTATTCTCTTTGCAAAGATAACAAGAAGGTAGGAATACTTCTTGGATACCAATACATCAGGAGCAGAGAACAACTGAGTACGCTGCAATTCCCTCTCCTCTCAAGAGAAGTCCTTCCTCAGTAGTTGCCTTTACTGATACAGCATCAAGAGATACATCCATTATGCCTGCAATTCTCTCTCTCATTTTCTTAATGTAGGTGGACAATTTCGGCGTCTCACATACGACTACTGAGTCCATATGCACTACATTTGCGCCTGTCATTTTCATTATCTCTTCCAGAATAAAAGCACTGCTTATACCTCTCCATTTCTCATCCGTATCGGGAAAATGTCTGCCAAGGTCCCCCATGCTGTATGCACCAAGTATTGCATCACCTATTGAATGGAGCAGTACATCGCCATCAGAATGGGCAAGAAGTCCCATTTTATAAGGTATCTCAATACCCCCTAATATGAGTGGCCTTCCCGGGGTAAATTTATGAATATCATATCCAATACCAATACGCATAACATTTTATTGGGACGCAGATAGAAATAGTAATTAGGTTATTAGGTAATTAAGTCATTAGGTCATTGACGCTACGACCCAATGACTCAATGACCCAATGACTCGGCGTACCTACCTGCGGCTGAAATAATACTGATTGATTAGCCCGGCAATTACAAGGTCATCCTTTGTAGTTATTTTTATGTTAAATATAGACCCTAAAGTTGTAAATACTGGTATACCCGCATTCTCAAGCAGTGATGCCGTATCGCTTCCATAAAACCTATCCTCTTCTGCCCGTTTGTATGCCTTCTCGCAGAGCTCCTTCTTGAATACCTGTGGTGTCTGAACATAGAAGAGATTGCTCCTGTCAATCGTCTTTTCTATCTTCTCACTTTTTACATACTTTACCGTATCGTTCACAAGGATAACAGGGATAATCGCCCCAACTTTTTTGCACTCCTTGACCATTCCATCTACATCCAGCATCCCGGGAAATGGTCTCGCTGAATCATGGTCAATAATTATCTCTCCACTTGCAACGGCAAGCCCATTTTGAAACGAGTCCTGACGGAGTTTTCCCCCTTCTACAATCCTACTTACTTTCTTAAATCTACCTTTCAAAACAATTCTTTTCTTCACATAATCTATCCATTCCGGGAGTGCTACTATGATTACCTCATTCACAATTTCAGTTTTTTCAAAGTACAAAAGGGAAAGGGAGAGGATGGGAATTCCATTTATATCAAGAAATTGCTTCGGAACGGAAGTCCCTATTCTCTTTCCGCTTCCTGCTGCAACGATAATAGTAGAAACGAGCATAACTTAGATTGTAGATTTAATTGACTACCGATGACTGATTACCGAATACCTACTTTTCTTGCCTTTTGCATCATTCCCACAAACCTGAGTCTCCATACCACCCAGAACGCCTCCCATACAATCCTTTTTGACATTTTCGAACTACCTTCCACCCTGTCAATAAATATAATGGGTAGTTCCTTCACCTTAAAATTGTTTCTGTATGCCCAGAAGACTGTTTCAATCTGAAAACTATAGCCATCAGACACTATTTTTTCTTTCAGGAGCATCTCGACAACCTTCTTTCTGTAACATTTATATCCACTTGTCATATCCTTAACTGGCACCCCTGTGACAATCCTCGCATACATATTTGCAAAGTAGGAAAGGAGAAGTCTGGATATTGGCCAGTTTACTATAGATACCCCATCGAAGTATCTCGAACCGACAACAAGGTCTGCATTTTTTATTGTCTCAAGAAATCTTGGAATATCATCCGGATTATGTGAAAGATCGGCGTCCATCTCAAATATGTAGTCGTATTCCTCCCTTACAGCATATCTGAAACCCTCAATATATGCAGTTCCAAGTCCGAGTTTAGCAGGACGTGTGTGCAATTTTACCTGTCTCTCCTTTCTGGATAATTCTCTTACATACTCCCCAGTACCGTCGGCTGAATTATCATCAATGACGAGAATATCTATATCATCTTTTATTGAAAGAACCCTGGAAAGCACAGAAGATATGTTCTCCATCTCATTGTATGTAGGTATGATTACAAGAGTTCGCATGTAGTTGGTTAGTTTGTTAGTTGGGATTCCAAAAAACAACCAATTAACCAGATTTCTACCCTTGTGACAATCTCGTGTTTATCAATGCATAATCCTGGGTTAATATATAATACCAGAAAAAACGCATTTTGTCAATAAAAAAGTTTGCATTTTTGAAAAAAATGTGTTAAAATATAGAAAAATTGGACGCACCTGCCTGCCGGTAGGCAGGGATTAACGCTGATTGTCGCAGATAAGATATGGTAATTGGGTTACTGGGTAATTAGGTCATTGGGTCATTAGGTAATTTGGTTATTGGGTAATTGGGTAATTAGGTTATCAGGTCATTGAGTTATTGGGTTATTGAGTAATTAGGTAATTGTAGGAGCGGTTTCCTAACCGCGATTATCGGGACTGGGAAGTCCCTCCTACAATCTAAAATCTACAATCTGTAATCTGCCCTTTGTGCCCTTTCTACCTGTCGGTAGACAGGTGTGGTGAACAATCCCGTAGGGGCGAATTGCTATTCGCCCACAATCTGAAATCTGTCTAATCTCTGTGCTCTCTGTGGTTATGTCTCTAATAATAAATGAAAAAGGATGATATTATAAATCTTGTAGAGGAGGTAGCCTCAAAGGAGGATATTGCCACATATCTGGTTGGTGGGTGTGTGAGAGATGAAATTCTGGGTATTGAGAATATGGATATAGACATCACAGTTGAGGGTAACGCGAAAAAGATTGCAGAACCTTTCAGCAAAAAAGTTGGGGTGAAAATAAAGAAAACTTCGCAATTTGGCACCTTTATCCTATTTGTATCTGGTTTCAGAATAGATATCGCCACCGCAAGAAGAGAGACATATCCTGGACCGGGGGAATTGCCCTTGGTGGAACCCGGCAGTATAGTTGAGGACCTCTCAAGAAGAGATTTTACCATCAACAGTATGGCAATCCCTGTAGGTACTAAAACAATAATAGACCCGTTTCAGGGATTGAAGGATATCAAAAAGGGGCTAATAAGGACCTTACACGGCAAAAGTTTCATAGAGGACCCGACGAGAATATTCCGTGCTTTGAGATTTGCTGAGAGATTGGATTTCCAGATAGAGCAAATTACAGGGTCACTTATAGGGGACGCGATAGAACAAAGGGTACTTCTTACTATTTCTCCCGCAAGAATAAGAAATGAGCTCTCACTCTGTCTCAAGGAGATAAAAAGATGGAATATCCTGGAAAGGATAGCCCAACTCGGCATTTTTGAACAACTGGGAATAATCTATCCCAATAGGGATTTCTTTGAAGAACTTGACGAGTTTGCCACAAAACTCGGGATAAAAAAAGAACCCCTTTATTTTATGGCCCTCACTGATGGCTGTCATAACAGGAAGATATTAACAGGAAGGGAAAGAAAATACCTGAATGCCGTAGAAATCCTGCTTGAAAAAATCCCCCTATTAAAGAAAAGTAAAGGAAGGGGAGAACTATATACAATATTCCATGGATTTCCGCCACATTCACTTGCATATATTGGTGTAAAAGAGGATGTAAAAGATAAAGTATTCACATACTTAGAAGAAATTGAACCTGTAAAATTAGAAATTACTGGAGAAGATATAAAAGATTTAGGCATTAGCGAAGGAAAACTTGTCGGGGAGATACTGCTAAGGGTAAAATGGGAGAAACTGGATGGCAGACTTCCCACCAGAAAGGAAGAACTTGAATACGCCAAAAGCATAATAACGAACAATCAGTTAAAATGAAAAAGGGGTTATTCATACTACCTATACTTTTGAGCGGCTGTATATACAGTTTCAGGGGATTTGCCACGGTGGAGTACAAGAGTATAACAATAAATCCCTTTACCAACAATACCCTGAGGTATGAATTGAACGACATCTTCTACCAGAATACAGTAGATGAATTTATAAGAGACGGCAGGATAAAACTTATGGAGAGTGGAGCAGAGATTGTCCTATCAGTAGTTATCACCGATTATGAGAACAGACCTTTTACATTTGATGAGTATGAAAACATCAAGGAATACAGAATTGATGTTCAACTTAACCTCTCTTACCAGAAAAGTAATAGTGAAGGCATATGGGAAAGAACATTAAAGGAATGGGTAACATATGACCGCTCTCTCACGGAAGACGATGGCGTACAATCTCTGGCAGAGAAGGTAGCATCTTCTATTGTAAGAACGGTATTGGAACAGAGATAACATTTTTCTTGACATTTTTTCCCTTTTGTGTTATAATATGCCATCAAGCTGAAGCCTTGAGTTACATAACATTTTACTAAAGACATCCTATAAAGATCGGGATATCTGATGAGCAAGAAGGATTACGATATCAAATAGAAAAAGAACTTAAGGTAATAAAAGTTGCCAAGTAAAGATAATTATATTCTAATCTGTGTAATCTTTTGGAAAATCGGTGTAATCAGGTATAATAAACATTATACCAGGGAGGTTGTATGAAGAGGTGGCTTGCACTGGTTGTGGTATTCATTCTTGTTGGTTGTGTCCAGGAAGAATGGGTAGCAAAGGTCGGAAATACCATCTTAAGAGAAGAAGATGTTGCTGATAGACAGGCAAGAGGTATGAGCAGGGAAGACGCACTTAACGAACTGGTAGAAGAGGCATTGATGTATGAAGACGCACTAGATAAGGGATATCTGGAACTTGTTAAGACTGAAATAGAAAGAAATGAAAAGGCAACGACAGTGCGCGAATTGTACAAGAAGGTCGTGACAGACAAAATTCGCATACATCCATATATGATAAAGAGATACTGGAATAAATCCAACAAAGAAGTAAATGCAGGAATAATATCTATAAAAGACAAAGAAAAGGCAAAGCAGATATACAGAAGACTCTCTAAGGGAGAGGACTTTGGAGAGATTGCGCGAAAAGAATCGGAAGATAAGAGAACCGCAAAAAAGGATGGAGACCTCGGCTGGGTACCGTATACAGCAAGGATAGAACCCAATGTAAAAGAAGTAATCTTCTCACTCGGTAAGGGTAAAATCTCGTCTCTGTTTAAATCAGGTGAAAACTGGGTAATTATAAAGGTGAAAGACATAAAATACAAAGAGGGAGCAAAATTAAATAAGGATGAACAGGAAAGGATAAAAAGTACCCTCAGCAGGATGGAGGAGAGGGAACTTTCAATAGCATTCCTGGAGCATCTCAAGAAACTTGCAAATATAAAATTTAACGAGGATGTGGTCAATACTCTTGCAAAATCAACAGCCAAATCTGGATTACCGGATATATCATCCTGTGGGCCGGGTAGTATTGTCCTCATATCAAAGGCAGGAAATATCACGGCAGATGAATTTGTAAAGATTGCAGAGCAAAGAAGAAGACCACCCTTCGATGACCCAGAAAATATAAAAAACTTTCTTACCAATTACATTATATACGAGGTATTACTTCCTATGGAGGCAATAAGACACAAGATACATAAAAATCCTGAGGTAGCAAGAACTCTGGAACAGACAAAGATGAGTATTATAGTCAGAAAGTACCGTCAGAATGAAACAGACGCAAGAGTCACAGAACCCGAGGATGATGAGATAAAGTCCTACTACAAAGACAATATAAAAATATTTCAGGAGAAAGCAAGGGCAAGGGTAAAAATTATAGAATGCAAAACGGAAAAAGAGGCAAAAATAGCAAGTGAAAGAATAAAGAAAGGAGAAGATTTTGCAAAGGTAGCGAAGGAGGTATCCACCCATTCATCAAAGGCAAGAGGCGGCAATCTGGGGTGGATAACCAAAGGACAGCATAAAGAACTTGACCAGAAGGTATTCTCTGTCCATCTAAATAAAATTACTTCTCCATTCCATGTATCATCTGGGTGGTGCATAATACAGGTTGAAGACCGAAAAGAGGCGCGGACAAAACCATTGGATGAGGTAAGAGGGTGGATAATAAAAGAAATACAGGAGAGACAGAAAAAGGAAATAACCAAAAATTTAATGGAGGAGTTAAGGGCAAAAATCCGTGTAGAGGTAAAATAATAAGCCTCGTAAATCTCTAACATATAACCGCTATATAATTAAGCTGGGGGTCACATGAAAAAAATACTACCACTATTGATTCCTCTTTTTCTCCTACTCATTATTGGTTGTAAGAAGGAAAAAGGAACTGTTATAGCAAAAGTTGGTAAGTCTACACTTACCCTTGAAGAACTGAACTCAGCGATACCACTGGAATATCGAATGCGGGTTTCGCCTGAGGATAAGAAACAATTTACGGAGAATTGGATAGGTACAGAACTTATATATGAAAAGGCAGTAAAAGAAGGCACATTGAAGCAACCCGAAGTAGCAGAACAAATTGAACAATTAAAAAAACAGATTGTTATAAACCACTGGCTGTCAAAATATACTTATGATAGACTATTCGTGAGCGAGGAAGACATAAGAAATGACTATGAGGTGAACAGGGGAAAATACAATAATGAAATTAAGGTGGCACACATAGTCACTGCAACAGAAACGGACGCAGCAGAAGTAAAAAAGAGGCTAAATAACGGTGAGGATTTTGGGAAACTTGCGATGAAATACTCAATAGACCCCTCTGGCAAAAAGGGGGGCGTTCTTGGTTATATAAAGCTGGGTGATACTGCACTACCTACATTTGAGGCAGAAGCATTCTCACTCGAAAAGATAGGTAATATATCAGACATCGTACAGACTGCTCAGGGATTTCATATCATAAAACTTCTTGACAGAAGAAAGATAAAAAACCCGCCAACATATGAAGATGTAAAAGAGAGTGTAAGAGACAAACTACTTAAGCAAAAACAGATGGCTCTACTTGACAGCCTCCTCCAGCAACTGAGAGAGGAGATTCCTGTAGAGACCCACTACGAACTCATAAAATAATCCCTTTAAGGAGAAACAGAGAGCCTGACTGCCATCAAGCAAGTAATACATCCAAAATTATGAACAGATGTCTATTAGTACTCTTTATTCCGAGTCTTCTATTTGCTCAACTTGACAGGGTTGTAGGGGCAGTGGATAAAGAAGCAATTACACTCAGCGAGGTAGATGAAAAACTGATGTTGTCCGGACTTCCCATTACACAGGATGCAAGAAGACAAATCCTGGAAAATATTATCCAGACAAAACTTCTCATTGTTGCAGCAGAGAAGGAGACACTCTCTGTGAGTGAAGAAAGTATTGAAGATGCATTAGAAAATACAATAACCTCTATGAAGGAGAATTTCCCCTCCTTAGAATCATTCTATTCTGAACTTGAAAGACTTGGTATAACAGAAGAAAATCTTAAAGAGTATTACAGGAATGATGTAAAAGGTAATCTGCTTGTAAGGGCACTTATCCAGAAAAAATTTGGAAATTTATCTGTGTCTGATATAGAGGCACTTCACTTTTTCACCACCTACCCCGATTCAATACCTGACATTCCTACAACCGCACGCTATGTCGGCGTATTCATACCAATAATACCCGAGGAGACATTAAAAGAAAAGGAAAAACTTATAGAAAAGATTAAAAAGGAACTCCTCAGTGGAGAAGAATTTGGCAAACTTGCGAGTATGTATTCAGAAGACCCTCTCACAAAGGGAAAAGGAGGAAAACTTGGTATTATGAATATAAACGACCTCGATCCTGGATTTAGACAACAGATTGAGGATATGGATGTCGGGGATATCAAGGTGGTGCAAACGAGAGAAGCGATCCATCTTCTACAGTGCGATATGAGAATGAGCAACACTATATCCCTGAAGGATATAGTGTTTAAGCTTACACCCACAAAAGAGGATACATCAAATGCTTTCTCTCTTGCGTCGGTTATAAAAAACTCTATTGAAAGAGGAGAGCTCTTACTGGAAAGTGATAGGACTGCGATTATATCCGATGGCAAAAATTATCTACCCCTGCCTCCTATCTTCGAGGAACTCCCTCCAGACGAGACCCGGATAATAGGGGCTGAAGATGGTGTTTATGTAATGAAAATCCTTGATAAAAAGGAATCCAGGCGTCCAACTTTTGAGGATGTGAAAGAAAATCTAAAGGCACATCTATCTCAGAAAAAAACAGAGGAAAAACTTAACTCTTTCCTTTCAAAACTTGAGGAGGAGATATTCGTAGAGAGAAGGCTGTGAATAAACTCCTACCCTATGTACTCCTCTTGTGCCTTATTGCCTCCTGTAAGGGGAAGAGGAGTTTAATATATGTTGGCAGGATACCTTTGCAAGTTGAGATAGCGGATTCGCCTGAGAAACGAGAAAGGGGATTGTCAGGTAGGAGAAAGATAGATAGCGGTATGCTATTTATCTTTGAAAAGCAGGATATATATCCCTTCTGGATGAAAGACACACATATTCCACTTTCTATTGCCTTTATAGACAGAGACGGGGTAATAATTTCTATCCAGGACATGGCGCCTCTGTATAAAAACAGATTATATATTCCCCCAAAACCAATTCTTTATGCACTTGAGGTAGAGATGGGCTGGTTTGAGAAAAATGATGTGAATGTAGGTGATTCAGTGAACATCCAGAGGTAAGTTCCTCCTCATCTACTCCTCATACAGAGAATTACTCCAAAAATCCCCAGTACAATATTTGGAAACCACATAGATAACCAGGCAGGAATAATGCATCTATCCCCAAGTTCCTCACCACCTATGAGACATATATAATAAAAGATAAAGAAGATAAGTGATAGACCAAATCCTCCTGTTGCTCCTCCTTTTCTCACCTTGATTGCAAGTGGTACACCCATCAGGATAAAAACGATACAGGAGACAGGGATTGAAAATTTTTTGTGGTATTCGACCAAAAGTCTTGCAATCTCCCTGTTCTGCGAAGGATTTACTGGATTCTTTACCAATACATCCTTAATACATTTTCTCAATGCCCATGCAGAAAGTTCTCTATCTCCTCTGTACGTTCTCTCCTTCCTTATAAATGCAGTATCTAAGGGAAGCGCTATCGTATGCTGAGCAAATTCTATTCTCCTGTATTTACTCACATCATGAGGGTCTATTTCGTGTATCTCACCCTGAAAAAGATTGATATATACAATGTCGCCTTTGCTTTTCACAACCCCCTGCTTTGATAGTATCGTCCTTCCGGTAGATTTTTCATTTATTGTAATATCATAAATCCTGGAGGTTTTGTGGTCAATATCCCTTACAAGTATATCATAGTCCTCAAAATCACGAACTAAAACCATCGCCTGCAACCTAAATCCCGGTTTTTTCCGGGATATATCTATAGTGAGATTTTTAAGTCTGTGATTTGCATCAGGCAGGATATGATTATTAAACCATACCATTCCCACTGCTATAAAAAAGGAAATAGCAAGCGGTGGTATCATAAGTGTGAGTGGATTTTTCCCTGCCGCCCCTATCGCAACGGTTTCGAAATCTGCTGACAATCTTCCAAACGCCATCAATACCGCCACGAGAACTGCCATAGGAACTGTAAGGGCAAATATAGATGGAAGCGACAGCCACAACATAGACAGAACCATACCACCTGGAATTCCTTTTCCCACAATATCCCATATCACTATGAAAAACTTGTTCATAATGAGGATAAATGTGAGGAAGATAAGACCGGTGAAAAAAGGAGCAATATGTTCTCTCAATATGTAGCGAACGAGAAGCATGATGAAGAAGAACTCATGTAGGCACAAATTCAATTTGTGCCAATTGACTCTTAGGGACAGACCTGAAGGTCTGTCCCTACTATACATTATCAAGTATATGTCCCAATTTGCTCTTCTTGGTACAGAGGTATCTGCGGTTTAAAATATTCGGGGAGACCTCAATTGCAACCCTTTTGACTATCTTTAGACCATATCCTTCAAGTCCTATAATCTTTTTGGGATTGTTGGTTAAGAGTCTTATAGTGGAGAGTCCAAGATCAACGAGAATCTGTGCACCTATACCATAGTCCCTTAAATCAGCAGGCAATCCGAGTGCCTCGTTTGCTTCAACTGTGTCAAGTCCGCTATCCTGAAGTGCATAGGCTCTCAGTTTATTAAAAAGTCCTATTCCTCTTCCCTCCTGTCTCATATAAAGAAATACACCCCTTTCTTCTTTACTTATCATCTTCAGCGCCATTGCAAGCTGTTCGCCACAGTCACACCGCAACGAACCAAAGACATCACCAGTAAGACACTGTGAATGGACTCTCACAAGAACATTCTTTTTTCCTTTCACTTTACCCTTCACAAGCACGAGATGATGATATTTCTCTATTATAGACTCGTATACATAAAGATTAAATTCCCCATATTTAGTTGGCAATTTCGTGTCAACTACACGCCTGACCAGTTTCTCTTTTCTTATTCTATATTCTATGAGATCCTTTACAGTAACAAGGACAAGCCCATACCGTCTCTTCATCTGGATAAGCCTCGGCAATCTTGCCATGCTTCCATCCTCATCCATAATCTCACACAGAACTCCAGCAGGATAGAGCCCGGCAAGCCTTGCAATATCACAGGATGCCTCCGTATGTCCTGCTCTGCGGAGTACTCCTCCTTGTGTGGAGGCAAGGGGAAATATATGTCCTGGTCTCACGAGATCGGATGGTTTTGTTGTATCATCAAGGAGCGTTTTTATTGTATGTGCTCGATCGTATGTAGATATACCTGTTGTAGTACCATCTCTTGCATCAACTGACACCATAAATGGAGTTCCCATCTTTGATGTGTTATCCCTTACCATATCTGTAATATGAAGAGAGGAGAGTCTTTCCCTGGGAAGTGCCACACAGATAAGTCCCCTTCCCTCTTTTGCCATAAAGTTGATAGTCTGGGGAGTAACTTTCTCTGCTGCACAGATGAAATCTCCTTCGTTCTCTCTATCTTCGTCATCTACTACTATGATGACCTTTCCCTTCTTTATCTCCTCTATCGCCTCTTTTATTGTATTAAATTCGCTCATATTTCTCCCTTCAGAGTAATCGCATGTTCCCCCAATAGCTTCCTTATTTTTGACAGTGTTGTCCTGTTTGGTGAAACCTTTAAGGTTTTGCATCGGGCTGTAGTGTACTTACCATTCTCTTCCATCCTCAAAAATATCTCTTTATTCCCCGGTGAGGCCTCCAGGATGGCTTTTAGATTTTTTAATGTCTCTTCTGTGAGTCCGATTAGATTGAGTCGTATCTCTACACCAGTTACGAACTCATCTCTCACTTTGGAAAGCGGAATAATTTTTTCAACCTTTACATTCTTGTTTTCTCTGAATAAACCGACCTTTCCCTTTACGAGAATAGGTGAATCCTTCTCAGGGATCTGACCAATTAGAGAGTCACCAAAAAGTGTCGCATCGTATACACCTTCAAGATCCTCCAATGTAAGAATGACCAGAAGATCGCCATTCT
Organism: Candidatus Stahliibacteriota bacterium CG08_land_8_20_14_0_20_40_26; assembly: GCA_002774315.1. Lineage (GTDB taxonomy): Bacteria > Hydrothermota > UBA3073 > UBA3073 > UBA3073 > UBA3073. The sequence continues at coordinate 8,473 of PEYP01000067.1, read as the reverse complement.
TAACCCGTCTTTTTCTCCTCTTTGTAATTACACCCGAGAGAATCACTTCACTACCAACCGGCAACGCAGCAAGTGACGATGAAGTTGTTGTTGTAAATGCAGTAAGTTCGTCAGAATATCTATCCAGTGGGTGTCCTGAAAGATAAAACCCAAGCGAATCCTTTTCGAATGAGAGATGTTCTGTAACTGAAAATGCTTCCTTCTCCTTAGAGCTGGCGTCTCCTCTAAACAGCGATGCCTGACCAACACTGCCCTGTCTTCTCTGGATGGTACTGAGTATTGAGAGTAACTCTGCCCTATTCTTTTTAATCTCGTCAAAGACTCCTGCTTTTATAAGACTTTCTACAGCACGCTTACTTACAATCCGCGAATCTATTCCGTTCAAAAAGTCCATAAAACTCCTAAATTCGCCCCTTTTACGTGTAGAGATAATCGACATACAGGCATTCTCTCCCACATTCTTCACTGCACACAATCCAAACCTTATACTATCTCCTTCAGGTAAAAACTCATAGAAACTCTTATTTATACTGGGAGGATATATATCAATCTTTAAGACATTCGCCTCCTTTACAAATTCAGCAATCTTATCCGAGGATGAAGACTCATTTGTGAGTGTTGCTGATAGAAATTCCTGCGGATAGTGTGCCTTCAGAAAGGCGGTTCTATATGATATAAGCGAATAACCTGCTGAATGCGACTTGTTGAATCCGTAACCAGCAAAGGGGATGATGAGATCAAAGAGCCTGTTCGCGACCTCCTCAGAATAGTTTCTTCTCAACGCTCCCTCCACAAATGCCTTCCTCTTCTCATCCATAATCTCCGGTAATTTCTTGCCCATAGCCCTTCTTAAAGTATCTGCCTCTCCAAGTGAAAATCCTGCAACTACTGATGCTATTTGCATCACCTGTTCCTGATACAGTATGATCCCGTATGTCTCTTTTAGAATTGGTTCAAGATTCTTATGGATATAATTAATTGCTTCTTTCCCATGCTTCCTCTTTATAAAGCTATCTTTTGTAAGTCCACCAAGAGGACCGGGTCTGTAGAGCGCAAGAACTGCCATTATATCAGTGAATGAATCGGGTTTTATCTTTCTTAAGATGTCTTTCATTCCCTCTGACTCAAGCTGAAATACACCATTCGTCATACCTTTTGAAAGGAGATTAAATGCCTTCTTATCATCAAGGCGGATGTTTTCTATATCTATCTTCTTATTTTCTCTCTTCAAGAGTTCTATCGTATTCTTTATAATCGTGAGTGTGCGGAGTCCGAGTATATCTATCTTCAAAAGTCCAAGCGCATCAATAGCCTCCATAGGATACTGAGTCACAAAAGAACCATCCGGCATACGATAAAGTGGAACAAATTCAGTAATCTCATGCGGAGCAACCACCATACCTGCAGCATGCACTGAGGCGTGCCTTGTAATACCTTCGAGCCTCATTGCCAGGGAGATAAGTTTCTTATACTCTTCCTTCTCATTTATTATATTCCTGAACTCCGGTATCTCTTGCGCTTCTTTAAGACTTATCCCAAATGGTATTGTCTTTGCTATTCTGTCTATCTCGGGAAGCGCAATCTTAAGCACTCTACCGACATCTCTAACAACTGCCCTTGCTGCCATCGTCCCGAATGTGATGATCTGGGAGACATTCTCTTCTCCATATTTTCTTTTTATATAGGATATAACCTCGTCTCTCCTCGTATCAGAGAAATCTATATCTACATCGGGCATTGTTGCCCTCTCAGGGTTTAGAAACCTCTCAAAAACAAGCCCGTATTTGAGAGGGTCTATCTCGGTAACACCAAGTGAATATAATACGAGACTTCCCACTGCAGACCCACGACCAGGACCAACGGGAATACCACTCTCTCTTGCAAAATTAACAAGATCCGTAATTATAAGGAAGTAACCTGAAAGTCCCCGTTTTTTGATCACATTGAGCTCGTGATTAAATCTCTCCTCAATCTTCTCGTCGATGTGAGTATATTTTGCCTTTAATCCTTCCTTTGCAAGTTTCTCAAGATACTCGTCACTGGATGAAAATCCCTCAGGTACATCATAATGAGGAAGCTGCACTTTCACTTCATCGAGGTGAAAGTCAAGATTACATCTATCTGCAACTTCAAGTGTATTCTTAATCGCCTCTGGATGGTCTGAGAAAAGTTGTTCCATCTCCTCAGGTGAGCGTAAATACAACTCATTCGATTCAAATCGCATCCTACTTTCATCATCAATATCCTTTCCTGTCTGGAGGCAGAGTAGAATATCATGTGACTCACTATCATCCTTATTTATATAATGACAATCGTTGGTCGCCACACAGGGAACACCAAGTTCCTCTGACAGGGTGAGGAGTCCACCGTTTACAATCTCATTTTCTTTTAGACCCAATCTCATAAGTTCCAGATAAAAATTTTCTTTCCCAAATATAGCAAGATATTCCAGTAATGCCTTCTTGGCTTTATCATAGTCACCTCTGAGTAAATGATATGAGATCTCGCCTCTGATACAGGCAGACATGCCTATGAGTCCATCATTGTATTCCTTCAATACTTCCTTATCTATCCTCGGCTTATAGTAGAAACCCTCTTTATACGCTATTGTAGAAAGTTTTACAAGGTTCTTATATCCTTTCTCATTTCTCACGAGAAGAACAAGGTGATAATATACCTCTTTTCCTTTCCTGTCAAATCTTGATTGGGGTGCAAGATACACTTCCTGTCCTATAATGGGCTTGATAGCTGCGTGCATAAGCTTCTTATAGAACTCTATACACCCGCACATGTTACCGTGATCCGTAATAGCGAGTGCAGGAAGTTTATACCTTGAGGCAGCCTCCACTAAATCATCAATCCTGCAAGCTCCATCAAGGAAGCTATACTCTGTATGAAGATGAAGGTGAACGAAATTTGCGTGTAGCATAGTTGTTTACTCTAAAATATGCGTCAATAATACCGAACCCACATATCGGTTATCAGTAAAACCTTATTTTTCTCCCCTTCCTACTTTCGCCATTTCTCCTTGTTTACAACATACCGATGACCGATTACTGATTACCTGATTTACTGGTATTCTAATACCTGCTCAGTACTGTAAGGCAAGTGCCCTTTCTACCTCTTTCGCGCATCTTGCGAGAGACTCTTCTATTGCCATTCCTCCTCGCAGCACGGGTTCTATTCCGACATCAGAGAGGAGTCTCCTTCCCACAAGCCAACCAGGTGTTCTTGGTTCTATCAATGCATAGTCAAGCGATGCCCATACATCTTTAAGTCCGGGTACATTCTGCAGATGCTGTTTTATCTCCGGGAGTTCAAGTGTGGATTTTCTTACGGGAACATAACCTGTTTTAATCACCCACCTTGCCTGAATCTCCTTTGATATGAACCATTTTATGAATTTCCAGGCAGCCTCTTTTTCCTTCTCTCCAGAATTTCTGAATATTGTAACATTCGTACCCATTATGAATACCACCTTTTCTTTATCGCCCGGAGGCGGTGCAACCCCTATTCTAAAACTGGGCTTAGCCTCTTTTATGAAGGAATAAGAAACAGATGTGCCTGATATCATAGCAACATTTCCTGCAATAAAGTCATCCTGATGCTCATAGCCTGTAGTGAGATATGCAACCTTGTGGGTGTATATGAGGTCATATATAAATCTGAGCGCATCAATACCTTCTTTGTTTTGAAAATCAGGCTGTTTCTCATCAGGAGAGAGGATTTTTCCCCCTTTTGCATGTAGTATCTGTGCAAACATCCCAGCATTTACAGGAAATGCAGTGCCCCATATATCGGGTTCGCCATCACCATCTATATCCTTTGTCAACCTCTCCGCAACTCTAAGAAATTCGTCCCATGTATCAGGAAATTTCTCTATCCCTTCTTTCTCAAACATATCCATATTGTAAAAGTATGCTACCACGCTCTTGTTGAAGGGAGCTGTTATGAATCTTCCATTCCAGGTATTGTCTTTTATAAACACAGGAAATATATCGGAAATCTCTTCTTCTTTCAGTCCCTCTTCACCCCGTATAAAATCCTCTATCGGTTGTATTGCATCTGCCTGCATGAGACTTGTTGTCCAGGACTCGTACACCTGGGCAATGGTCGGCGGATTCCTGGCAAGTATAGATGCCATAATCTTCTGCGTAAGTGCCTGATAATTCCCCATGCTCACAGATGTAATATGTATATTAGGATTCTCCTCATTAAATTCATCTATAAGTTCGTTAAGTGCCTTGCCAAGAGGCCCTCCCATAACATGCCAGAATTTTACTTCTGTTACTTTATCATCTCTCTTGCTGCAACCAGCAAGAAGGATGATAAGCATTAGGTACAGAACCTTTCTTCTCATAGTATAATTTATATTATACCACAATTTCAAACTGCTGTCAAGGAAAAAAACGGGAAGGTTCTGGGAAGGTAATTTTTTCCCTTGACAAAGAGATATAAATATTGTATAATATAACAAAGCTGCCATATTTTTAACCATAATCAACAATCTATTAATTGTAGGTGACAGATGATTACCAGGAAAGAAATAAGCCGATGCCTTCTTTGAACAAATGAAAGACAGATTTCATTCCAGGTGAAAAAGTAGCCTGTCCCTTTTATCTTTCTGTTGCCGAACTTCACATAGCCCGGTGCATATGTAAAATAGTGACATGGATGATATAAGGAGGAGGTGATGGTATGTTAAGCAACTATACTGCCAAGTATACAAAAATAAGTTCCGGTTACATGGGACAGTTGGTGGAGTGGCCAGAGGTAATAACAGAGGGAAAAACGCTAGAAGAGTGCAGGGAAATGCTCAAGGATGCTTTGCATGAGATGATAGCAGCCTATCGAGAGCAAAATAAAGAAATTCCTATTGGGGAAGCTCTCTTAGAACAAATACCCGTTGAGGTATAGGATGTCTGTAAAACGTCGGGACTTAATCAAATATGTGGAGGAAAACGGGTTTTATCTGTTGCGTGAAGGGAGAAAACACTCCATATACACTAACAGCGAAAAGACAATACCAATCAAAAGGCATCGAGCGATTGATAGGATAACAGCGAACGAATTATGTAAGCAGGTTGGATTGAAGCCCAAATTTTAAGACAGGGGAAATGTTGCTGAACTTCACATAACATATATCTACCTGTCGGTAGACAGGTTAAAGGCGATTTGTCCTCGCCAGAGACGGGATCTTCACTTCGTTATGACAAGAAAAAAATGTCTACTATAACAGACGAGGCTTCTACAATCCGGGTATCAAACCGTGGATTTTGGGATTTAGTAATTTTAGCCTCCCTTCTGATTTTTGGGTTGACAAAACCAGGATTGTGTTGTATAATTATACAACGCAAATTGATTTCATGTCCTGCCTGTCGGCAGACAGGCAAGAAATTATTTTGACGCCTTTTAATTATTATCAGCGGATAAAAGGGAAATCAAAAATTTTCTCAAATTACCTTCGGCAACTTCTTTTATCCGCAAATCGTTATACGACATAGCCAATAATGAAATCTGGAGGTATAAAAGTGGAATTGCAGTTATTAAGAAATAATGCAAGCGCATTTAAGAAATCTGCCGAAAGAAGTCTTGAAAGAAGACCGCTTCCAAATGGACAAATTGAGTCTCTTATAGTTCCTGCTGTTGTGAATTTAGCTTTTTCTATTGAACTTTATCTCAAGTTTTTACTTACTAAAAATAAAAAACAGTGTAGAGGTCATAAATTATTAGATTTATTTAATTCGCTTGATTCAACAGTAAAACAGGAGATAATTAAATTAACCGAATATGATGAAGAGGAATTCAAAATACTGCTTAGTAAACATACAGAAGCATTTGTCGAGTGGCGGTATTTTTATGAACGAAATGAGAATATAAATGTAAATATAGAGTTTATGAAAAAACTGATAGACTGTGTTGAATCAATTGTTAATAGATCATAAATTGAAATTGGCTACGTCGTCTAACCGTGGGTATGCGGCTCTGCCCTTCAAGCTCCGGCCTAAATGCCTCGCCGTTGGCTCGGCACTTCGCATAGCTACGGAACGTTATATGAAATGGCGGTTTAATTTAGGTGATTAATTATGGAAAAGTTTGTGAATAAAATAATATGTGGTGACAACTTGGAATTGATTAAAGAAATTTCAGATGAGTTCATAAACTTAGTCGTAACTTCCCCACCATATTATAAACAGCGAGATTATGGCAGCGGTATAGGAAATGAAGAAACAATTGAAGAGTATATTGAAAAATTGAGGCAACTCTTTCACGAATGTGTTAGGGTAATTAAAAGAGATGGCAACATTGTATTTAATATAGGGGATAAATACGAAAATGGGAATCTTTTGTTAGCACCATATAGATTTGCTATTGAAATATTAAAAAAAGAACCTGTAAAACTTGTGAATGATATTACTTGGATCAAATTAAATCCTACACCGAGACAATTTAAAAGAAGACTTGTAAGCAGCACAGAACCATTTTTACATTTTGTTAAGTCAGATGATTATTACTATAATATTGATTCTTTTATGAATCATCTTGATAGATTAAAAAAACACAATAGTAGAAACAGTAATAGGAATAAAATAGGTAAAAGATATTTTGATCTAATAAATGAATCCTCGCTATCCGAAAAAGAAAAGAGTATGGCAAGGAAAGAACTATTAAAAGTAATACAAGAGGTTAAAACAGGCAAATTAGACAGTTTCCGTATGAAAATAAGAGGTATCCATTCCAAACCCTTTGGAGGACAAGAAGGAGGCAGGAAAATTCAATTAGAGAAAAAAGGGTTTACAGTAATAAGGATCCATGGGAATGCTCTAAAGCGTGATGTTATTGAATGTCCAGTAGAAACCATAAAAGGATGTAAACATCCAGCTATATATCCAGAATATATAATTCAACAATTAATTAGATTACTTACACAAGAAGGTGATATAGTGTTAGATCCTTTCATGGGGTCTGGAACTACTGCGGTTGCCTGCAAAAACTTAGGTCGCAATTATATTGGATTTGAAATAAACCCTAACTACTGTAAATATGCAGAAAAAAGAGTAAGTAATATTAAATTCCAATCAACTCTGGAGTTGTTTTAATAATGGATAAAAAGAACCCTGTTACAATACTTGAAAATGCTTATATAATAGCAAGTGAAGAGATTAAGAAAGACAACGGTGAATCTTTTCTGCTGGCACTCAGTAAGAAACGACAAGAATGGCTTTTTACCGTTGGGAATAAAGTTGAATCTCTTAAAGCAGTAGTGACGGCACTTACAACTAGTCTTGTTAAGAAAATAGAAGACCCAAAACAAGATGTAAGATATCACAAAGATGAATTAAAAGGGGGTTATTCAGGAAGAACTTATGATACAAAATATGTAACTCCTTTTTTTAAGAAGAAATTTCGAAGATTAGCCATGAAGGAAAGTGGATGGCTGACTAGGTCTATTGAACAACCACACGCCTTTACACTTGATTTTCCAGGCAAGATTAGAGATAAAGAAGTAAAAGAATCTTTTTTACAAATCCTAAATGATATTGAAAAACACAAAGCAAGCCCACAAAAATATCTAATATGTTTATTTATACTCCTTCTGCAAAGAACTGCAGTATCTCCGACAAAATTAACCCATATTTTTTCTTCGGAGAAACTAACCATTGATATAATAATAAAGAGTCTAAATTCGCACTTCTTTCAAAAATATAGTGTTTCCGGTGCCTCTCGATTACCTGTTATAGCAATATATTCGATATATGAAGTATTAATGAAAGATGTTAGGCGGTATCAAGGCAAAAAGTTAAAATCGATAAGGAGTCATATATCTCCAGATATGCGGGCAAGAGGTATTGGAGATATAGAGGTAATCGATGAAAACAATGAATATTTTGAGGGTATTGAAATTAAGCATAATATACCAATTGATCCTATCATAATAAGAGATGCGTATGAAAAATTTAAGGATACGCCTATTGTACGCTATTATCTCTTAACAACGGCAGAACCCAATGTTAAAGATGGAGAAGAAAAGAAAGTCAAGACTGAAATAGAAAAAATAAAAAGAGAACATGGTTGTGAAGTGATAGTTAATGGAATAATACAATCACTGAGATATTATTTAAGGCTATTACCGGATCCCAAGAAGTTCATAAAAAGGTACACAAAAAATCTAACGATTGAATTCTCAAAAACCACAGAGATAAAGAAAGAACATATCTTGAAATGGGAAAAGCTGTTAAGAGAATGAGAACAATAATTATGAACCCGCCACTTCATCTAACACATACTAAAGGTGATTTGCCAAGAAAAAATTGTCCCCTTCGTAGCATAAATAACAGACTGGGCTTCTACAACCCAGGTAAAAATTGGCATCAGTTTTTATAACTCATTGAAATGCTGAAGGTTACAAGGAACATTATGTAATTAAACAGAGGGGTGTCGGAAGAGAAATTTATTATGTCCTAAAATGATG
>PEYP01000146.1:7069-7794 GCA_002774315.1 Candidatus Stahliibacteriota bacterium CG08_land_8_20_14_0_20_40_26 | reverse complement strand
CGTTCTTTTGCAAGATTTATCGTTTTATCATTTGTGTCATAAAACACATACTTCTTCAGGGTCTTTACACCATCAATTTCTATCCCTATCTTCTCTATCACATCCAGTGTATCAATAGCAACTGGATCCATAACTCCCGGGTTCAGTGCAATTTCTATTATCTTTGTGTTTTTAGTAAACTTAAAAACACCCCATTCTTCGGATACAGGGTCAGTAACTACCTCTACAATCCTTAAAAACTCTTCATCAGTAACATCTCCGTATATAAGGTATACATCCAGTACCTCCACCTTACCCAAAGAGAGTCCCAGGTCCTCTATATTCTGTCTTACTCGTTCTCCTCTTATATCATCCTTTCTTTTTATCTCTATACGCCTCATAATAAAATTAAACATCAAATATCGAAATGCAAAAAGAATAATGCCTGATGACCCCCGCAAAGGCAGGATATAAAATGACTAATTGTTTGTAACCAGCGGATTTAAGGAATTAAAAAAATTTATTCTGTGAATTTCGTGTCCTTCGTGGGCAAAGAGATCGAGAATAGAACTTTTTCACTCATTGTGGGTGAATTATACCATAGAAACAAAAAAAAGTCAAGAGAAAATAAACTTGACTTTTTCCTATCTATGTTGTATAATAACTTTATGAGAGATACTGCAGTATTAGCAGCAAAAGAAGCAGGAAAGATACTCCTTTCCAATCTTGGAAATGTGAAGCCGTAT
>PEYP01000146.1:6334-7045 GCA_002774315.1 Candidatus Stahliibacteriota bacterium CG08_land_8_20_14_0_20_40_26 | reverse complement strand
AGCAGCAAAAGAAGCAGGAAAGATACTCCTTTCCAATCTTGGAAATGTGAAGCCGTATTTGAAGAGTAAAAGGGAATTTGTCACAGCAGCAGATAGATTGGCTGAAAAGAAAATATACGAGATTATAAAAAGAGCATTCTCTGACCACTCAATCCTTGCTGAAGAATTCTATGATGAGAAGGAAAAATCTGCTTACAGGTGGATTATAGACCCCCTTGATGGCACCAATAACTATGTATACTCCTATCCTTTTTTTGCTGTTTCCATTGCCCTTGAAAAGGAAGGAGAGGTAATATTAGGTATAGTTTACGACCCTCTGAGAGATGAATTGTTTGAGGCAGAAAAAGGGAGAAATGCAAAGCTCAACGGCAAAAAAATAGAGGTCACCCAAACATCGCGGGTTAAAAAAACAAGACTTCTGACAGGCTTTCCTTATTTTATGGATAGAGACAACAACCTTAACAATTTTGTAAAGTTTGCTATTGATGCACTAGAAATAAGGGTTGGTGGTTCTGCAGCTCTTGACCTGTGTTATGTTGCCTGTGGAAGGGCTGATGGTTACTGGGAACTTGGCTTAAAACCCTGGGACACAGCCGCTGGCAAGCTTATAGTGGAGTGTGCTAGTGGTAAGGTGACCGATATAGATGGGAAAAAGTTCACTCCCTATAAAGCAAGCATACTTGCAACAAATGGAAGGATACACGAAGAGAT
>PEYP01000146.1:0-6267 GCA_002774315.1 Candidatus Stahliibacteriota bacterium CG08_land_8_20_14_0_20_40_26 | reverse complement strand
GAGATAAAAATTGTAGAGATAGAAAAACCCGATGATGTAAATCTTATCCTTGCCCAGTCGCACTTTATAAAAACTGTTGAGGATGTATATGAATGTCTTGTAAGTTCTGTGCCTGGTATAAAGTTTGGACTTGCCTTTGCAGAATCATCAGGCCCCAGACTCACAAGATATACAGGCACAGATGAGGAACTTACAAAACTTGCAAGGGAGAATCTTACCCGTATTGGTGCAGGACATTCCCTCATAATATTTTTGAGAGACGCATATCCAATAAATGTATTACCCAGATTGAAAGGGATAGAAGAGATTGTAAATATATACTGTGCTACAGCAAATGCCTGTCAGGTTATTGTGGCAGAGACTGAAAAGGGAAGGGGAATTCTTGGAGTTATAGATGGGGAGACACCCCTCGGGGAGGAAGGAGAAAAAGAAATCAAGGAAAGAAAGGAATTCTTAAGGAAAATAGGATATAAGTTGAATAGTTGATTAGTTGAATAGTTGATTAGTTGAATAGTTGATTAGTTGAATAGTTGATTAGTTGAATAGTTAATTAGTTGATTGTGAAGAGCTCAATGACGCAAAGACGCAACGACTCTAAGACACAATGACTTAATAACTCAATAACTTACTAACTGGTTTTCAACTTATGATAGGGATAGATATAGTTGAGATAGAGAGAATAGCAAGTATTCTGCAGAGGTACGGGGATAAGTTCTTAAGAAGAGTGTTTTCCGAAGAGGAGATAGCTCTCTATAAAAACCATAAGAAACGAGTATCATTTCTTGCTGGAAGATTTGCCGTGAAAGAAGCAGTTATGAAAGCCTTGGGTAGATATATTTCCTGGGATAGAATAGAGATTCTGGGGGAAGAAAAACCTTATGCAAACATAGAAGGTAAAACTGGAATTCCACTAATGCTCTCCATCAGTCATACAAAAACCCTTGCAGTTGCAGTTGCCATTGTTTCAGATCATCCATTAACCGCAGATACACGCAGATAGACGTCGTAGAAAGTTGGTTGATTTGTTGGGTTTTTAGAATCTAACAAACTATCCAACTAACAGACTAATTCTTTTTATTATCTGCGTTAATCAGCGTTTATCTGCGGTTTCAAAAATTAACGCATTATTTGGAACTATCCTATCTCCACCCGCATCCCATCCCGAGCAACGATAAATTGCCCACCAAATTCCTTTCCTATCTCTGTAATAATTTCCTCTTCTTTCATAACAGGATATATATGCGTGAGAAGTAGAAGTTTTGCGTTACACTCCCTTGCCACCCTGCCCGCGAGTTGGGGATAGAGATGTCCTTGCACCTCCTGGGGAAATGAGCATTCTAAGACAAGGGCATCTGCATTCTTTCCAAGTTCTATAAGTTCTTCGGAATATCCTGTATCTCCTGAATATACAAACACCTTTTCTCCTTTCTCAACTCTGTATCCAATGGATTCTTCTGTATGAGGAAGTTGTGCGGTTTTAAGTTTCCATCCGTTTGGTATGAACTCCTCCGGGGTTAAAATGTTTATACTATACAGCGATGGAATAAGTTGTTCTCCATACAGGACAGAAAGTCTATCCCAGAATTTTTTGATACCACGAGGGGCTACAATATTTACATCTCTTCGTCGGGGAGCCAGAGGATACTTTGAAGCAAAAATGAAGGGTGCAAGGTCAGAAATATGATCAACATGAAAGTGCGTGTAGAAGATGTGGTCAATATCATTATAGGTGTAACCTGCCTTCAGGAGTTCTCGAAGAGACCCGGGTCCCGTATCAAAGAGTATATTTTCGTGGTCGAGGGACAGTAAGATAGACGGAGAACCCCTCACCTTTGATGGAACTCCGCAACCTGTGCCTATGAATGTAATAACCATGTTTGTTATTATACCATAGGCCCCTAAAAATGTCAAGAGAAAAAAATAATTGGACGCAGACGAACGCAGATTAGCCATGATTTCTTTATTATTGTGGTTGTCAGGAGTAGGGCAAGGCTTCAGCCTTGCTAAATACCTTCTGCAAACCTAAAGGTTTGCCCTACATAGTCTTGCCACAGTAAAGCATAACTTAGGATTATTACATACACCAATTCCGGAGGTTCCTCAAGTTTTTTCTCTGGCTGATGCAATTTTTCTTGACTCACAAAGCAACCTCTCTCTTATCCATCTTAACCCTACTACCTGGATACCATGTGTCTTTCCTCTTACAAAAATATCATCGGATTTAGCGGATTAAACAGATTCTTTGGGGCTTTAAATTCTCGTATCCAAAGGATTATTCTCTTCCCTGCCTGACGGTAGGCAGGCAATCTCTTATCTACCTGTCGGTAGACAGGAAATCCCTGTTGAAAAAAGAAAAATTAACAGGGATCGAAAGAGAACTTAAGAGACGAATTATTATTTTCTGTTTTTTAAAAATTCTCGTACGGGTCTCGTTAGAATCCCTGCCTGTTTACCTGAAGCTGGATTGGGATTTCCTGATTACGGTAATTACCGTAAATAGGACAGATAGATTGGTATTTCACCACAAAGACACAAAGGCACAAGGTATTGCCAATTTGTGACCTATCACGCATCTACCTGCCTGACGCTAAGCAGGTGTATTGGTGTGGGGTGAATGTCCATGTCTGTAAACGAAAATCTGAAATCTATAATCTACAATCTTTGTGTTCTTAGTGTCTTGGTGGTTATAAATAGGAGTATCAAAAAAATCCTTGACTTTTCTACTCTTATATGGTATAATTTGGTCAAATGAATTTTGTGCCTGCCAAAATTGAGTGGAAAGGATATATATGACCAAAATAACGACGCTTATGTAAACCCCCAGATTAAATTTACTTGATTTTTTAGGTACGAGTGAGATGAGATTAAGGAAATATTATGAAAAAGGAGCTACAATACTTAAACAAAATTGAGAAAAGGGTGCTAATGTCTTTTGTTAAGGAATTGAAGGAAGCATTAGGCAATGAGCTTGTGAGTATAAAGCTTTTCGGCTCCAAAGTAAGAGGGGATTTTGGTAGGGATTCAGATATAGATATTTTTATTCTGGTAAAACATAAGACCTTTAAAATTAGAGATATAATTGCAGAGATAGAAGTCGACTACGATATTAAATATGGCTTACCTATATCTACTGTTCTTTACAGTCTTTATGAATATAGGAAGAACGAGGAATTGGGTTCCTTTTTTTTGAAAATGTAGAAAAAGAGGGTATCCCGTTATGAGAATAGATTTAGCTAAATATAGGGTGGAAAAGGCTAAAGAAAAAATCACCACAGAGTGCACAGAGAATCTTTATCAAAAAAGGAAAACTCTGTGCTCTCCTGCAAACTCAAAATCTATTCAATCTCAATTATTCTAAACAAATGAAAATAGTTCAAATATTTGAGCGCACAGAGGATAAATAAATATTGTTTCTCCGTGTCCTCTGTGGTATAGTTTCCTATGCAATTAAAGAAATTTTGAAGGAGTCTGAAGATGCCTTTGCTCATGGTCATCTGGGTAATTCGGTGAATAGAAGCTATTATGCAATGTTCACTGCAGCAAGAGCATTGCTGGCGTTAAAAGAAAAGGACAGTAGCAAACACTCTGGTGTCATTGCTTTATTCAATCAATACATAGTAAAAGTTGGACTTCTCCCAAGGGAGTTCAGTAAGTTCCTGAGGGATGCAAAAAGGCTTAGAGAAAATTCCGATTATGGTGATTTTGTAGAGATAACCAAAGAAGATGCACAAGTTCAACTTGAAGATGCCAAAAAGTTTGTTGAAGAAGCTGGAAAGACATTGCAAAAAATGATCGAGAATCCTCAGTGAAGCCCTAAAGGTTTACTTATTTGATTATGATTGGAGGAGGCTTGCGTTACGAAGGAAATGAAAGGAAATGAGAAGAGAGGTATCTCTTGAATTTCCAGGAGATAAGACGATGCAGGAACTTCACCCGATAAGATGGATTGAGTATCTAAAGACCCGAGAAATGAGCACTAAAGAGAAATTGGATTATTACAATTAGGCAAAGCAATTCATTAGGAGTAAACCTAGGGGATAGAATTTAATTGATTTTGGGCGTGGGGACGGTAGGATTAGATAATTAGAGACGGAGAAAAAAGATGGCAATAAAGAATAAAGAGATAATCAGAAGTGGTTATAATGACCTACTTGGCAGAATTGTTAGGATTTTAGTTGAAGCACGAACCAAGGTGGTTAGAGAGATAAATAAAGCTCAAGTGCTGGCATACTGGGAAATAGGAGAAGAGATTGTAGAATTTGAACAGAAAGGTAAGGCAAAGGCAGAATATGGTGAAGAACTTATTGTAAAGTTAGCAAAGGATATGACAGAAAAATTTGGGAGAGGTTTCTCAGAGAGAAATTTGAGGAATATGAGAGCCTTTTATCTCAATTTCCCAATTCGGCAGACACTGTCTGCCAAATCTTTAGAGGAGCAAAAACTCCAAAGACCGTCTGGAAAATCCGTGACACTGTCTCGTAAATCTGAAATAAGTCAGACACTGTCTGACAAATTTGAACCAATGCTATCATGGTCTCATTATTGCGAACTATGCTATCAATAGGGACGGTTCTCTTTTAAGTTGAAAACTTTGCTGTCAGGTTTAATTTTTAGGTAAAGATGTTTAACCCTAAGCTCACAATCACCAATAAGATAAATAATCTCATGCCTGAAATTAAGAGGGCAAGTGGATTCTTACGGGCAGCAAAGAGAAAATCAGGGTTAGAGATTGGGAAATTTAGGGCTTCAGAAACTTTTGAAATCTTTGAAAACGTCACGCAGTGCATACTGAATTAATTTGGATTTATTAATTGGCTTGATTTTTAAGCTTTCTGAACTTGATAAGGTAATATGAAACGATTAAAGTTTAAAGGCAAGATTAGGAAAAGAGAGCTTTGAAAAACTACTTTTGAGCTCTCTTAAGGTTTTTAATCTGTGTAATTTTTATCTTAATCGGCGTAATCAGAGATTTCTGGACTTTTTCAGAAATCTCTATAAAAAAACTTGACAAATTGTCAAAAATGTGGTATAATACACCTAGGATTAATTTCCATCATTGCATGTTCAATGATGGATAATTAGCTCCCGGGGATTGCATTGCAACCCTCGGCTTTTTATATAAGACATCCTATAAAGATCGGGATGTCTGATTACATAGATTAAAAACGAGATTACACGGATGAAAGACAATCTTGGTCGAGATTGGGTCTTGACTGGGACGGACAACCACAAGGGTTGTCCCTACAGAGAGAGCAAATTGATTTTGCATTTATTGACAACACATTGGAGGTGATTATGCCAGAGGTAAAAATTCGTGATATTCAATCAGGGATGAGTAATATTGAAGTGACGGGGCGAATAACCAAAATGGGCGAGAGAAGAAATGTCCAGACCAAGTTTGGGTCTGCTGATGTCGCCACGGCGACCTTAGAGGACGAAACAGGTTCAATTGGTCTCAGTCTCTGGAGACAACAGATTGATATGGTGAAGGAAGGCGACGAGGTTAAACTAATAAATGCCTTTACCAGAGTTTTTGGTGGTAAGACTCAGCTAAATATAGGAAAAGAGGGCGAAATAATCAATATCGGAAAAGAGTAAAGGGGAAAAGGCAGAAAAATTAGAGGGCTGGATTTATTTCACCGTAATCGTTTCGTCGTCTTTGTATAAACTTGTTCCCAATGATACACTGCCGCTCTCGGATATCTTATCTTCTAATTTTACACCCCTTATAAGGCTTGAAGTATACCAGGACTTTGGTGGTAGTCCTGGGTCAAAAAAGAGTCTTTCCTTGATATTTTTATAATAAACACCTGGATAGAATGCAAAGTCCCGAACTACATCGGTTATAACACAACTTCCGTTTACAAGCATCTGTTCTATCTTCTGCCATTTGGAGAGGGATGAATCTATATGGGTAAGCCCAAAATAGAATCTACCTCCATTGGCAAGGAGAGATATACCTCTTGAAAGGAATAACTTAATCCCGACGAGGCTCTCAACGGGGTCAGAGATAAATACATCCATCTTTTTTTGTAGAGGTACCTTATTCTCAATACTGTAAACTTCTGTCTCTATGTTCAGATGTTCTTTGCTGGACACATCGTGGATATAATGAACCAATCTTTCATCAATATCTAAAACAACTATCTCCTGTGGAAGCCCTGTCATTGCAATAGCAATGGATAGAAGATCATCATCTCCGAGTATCAGAATTCTTGTGTTACAAAGGTCTCCCTTGTCATAAATAAATACGAGCCTTTTTAAGAC
>PEYP01000074.1 GCA_002774315.1 Candidatus Stahliibacteriota bacterium CG08_land_8_20_14_0_20_40_26 | reverse complement strand
TTAAGATAGCTTCGGCTAAAAGATAATCATATATTGCTTTTGTATGGTTTACTTTGCTGTTTGAGAGTGCTACGCCAGCATCGATAACTTCAGTTATTGGAGCAACACCAGTTTTATATCTTCCCAATGTTGTATTGTAACTCTCTTCCACGCTTTCTATCTGTTTTTCTGTCAAGTCTATCTTCTTGAATGTGGTAACTAAGTTAAGGTATGCTAATTTCGCTTCTAAGTTTATTTCCTTCTCCAAATTTACATAATTGAGATTAGCTTCATTCAAATCTATCTTTGCTGCCTGAATAGCCCTTCTTTTTACTCCACCATCGAATATTGGAAAGCTTAGTCCTATTCCTACACGCCAATTAGTATTCTCATTCCAATTTGTTTGATTAATTGGAAGTCCAGCAAACGCAAACTTATCTGCATAAACATTATAACTACTTGTAATTGTAAAAGTGGGTAACCCGTTTATCTGTGCCAGCCTCAAGTTATATTTCCTAATTGAAAGACTTGCCTTTTGCTGTACAAGTTCAGGGCGATTTTTGAGAGCCTCATTTAGGCAATTGTCAAAATTGGGAGGTTCTTCTCTAATAAATTTGACTGGTTTTATTTTTGTGGGATAATCTAAACTAATACCCATTACATGGTTTAGCTCCGCATGCGCAATCTTTAGATCACCTTCAATCTGCAGTGAATCAACTTCAGCATTTGCAACATCTACTTCAGCCTTCAAAATATCAGCTCTTGGTACAAGTCCCAGATCAAACTGAGCTTTAGCAAATTCTAAATGCGTTCTCTTCTGATATAAACTCTCCTTTTTGAGTTCCAAAATTTCTGATGCCTCAAGCAAATTATAGTATTTCCTGATAACATCAAGAATTAGTATAATCTCAGTAAGACGATAGTCCTGTTTTACTGAAGACAGTGACTCTCGAGACTTTGCAGCATTTATCAGAGTTCTTCCACTATTGAATGGAATCATCGATGCATTTAGCGATAAACTATAGTGATTTTCGTTCCACTCAAACCTGTCATATATATCGTTAAGATTGTATCCCCCAGTGAGGTCGAGCCCTGGCAAGAATCCCGATCGTGCATCTTGTAAGTTTATTTCAGCGTTACTAACATTTCCTTCAGCTATAGCAATCTTATGCGAATTTTTTAATGCAATCTCTATGGATTGCTCAAGAGTTAATGAATCTTCAGACAAAGTTGCCAATGTATGGTTATTAGGGAATGCTGGGTATCCGAATGTTGGAGTCGTTAATTCTATTATTGAATAAACTATAAAGATGCTGGTTATCCTAATATATTTACCAGTTCGTCTCTTCTCTGATTCAGATTGTAATAAATTCATGATTCGATCCTCCTTTCAGCGAGCATTTGGCATAACTACTTATATCTGAGCCAGGTTAGTATACTGCCAAACCGGAGGTATATCTGAACCTGTCTCATATGTGAAGATTATGGAAAAGTATCTATTAGAATCATATCATAGAAATGTTAATCTGTTAAGTTTTTTCAAGAAGGTACTGAAAAAGGTATTTGGCAAGGTGTAAGTTAACGAGGTTGGGCAAGATGAACTTTTATCCAGGTTTCCTGTTTTTGGGGTATTTGTCTCTCACGCATCCCGCCGCGTTCACCACCTGGCATACCTCCTCTCGGCATGCCTCCACCTACGCTGCCGCGTTCACCACCCACTTCATCGGTCATGCGCTGACGGTCTCTCGTGCCAATGCCACCCCACTCCAACCCAATACCGAGGGTTTTTTGCGGTGGTTGCGGCTTGATGAAGTAATAATCCCCGTGCTTTTCACGCAGTGGAATACAGAATTCATATGTGTAGATACCCCGGGGAACAGCAGAACTAACAGCCGGACCCCTGGACCCATCCGCAGGTATGATTATTTCTTGCTTTCCCTCTTCTAAGAGAACTTCGATCTGATTGGCCATAATCTCCCGTTCCCGTATGAGGCGCTGTTTCAGTTCAGGGATCAAACTGTCCCTGAAACCACCTTCCCCAAGCATTCCCGACTTTTGCATTTCGGAAAGGGAGGGTCCGCCTATATAACGGATACCGAAATCCTTTTTCTTTCCTCCTGTCTCATCCAGCCACATGGTGACACCGCTCATCCGAATCAGTCGCTCCCAGGTCTGGCTCCTGGTGCAGAAGAGGATATATAGATTTTCGTCGTCGTTCCGTAGCCCCAGGCTTACCTGTTCGTCTTCAAAATATGTCAGAGGCGTGTCTGACCAGTCCTCCACCTGACCATCGACCTTGATTGACTCAGCCGACCATTGACTTTGCATTTCCAGTGCTTTACCACCGCAACCGCTGTTTAGAATCAATCCGACCACGACTATTGAGGTCGCGATTTTTGTGAACAGCCCTATAGTATTTACTTGAAACATTTTTATTTCCTTATCCTTGATTCAAATAAGAGGCTGGCTGAAAACGCCAGGTCCCCGCCAGAGGCGGGGTGATTGCTTTTGATTTGATGCGGTTTCATCGGTTTCCACGATATCCTCTTTCCGGCCTCCCACGGTCTTGCATCCTTTGCCCGGGAAGCTCTTCCGGAGGAGGCGGGCGCATTCCCTCTGGATGCAATCTTCGTTCATAGAGTTGGAGAAATTGCTTCTGTTGTTCTGGGGTGAGTATATCCCTCATCTGGTATAAATTCTCAAAAACCCGTGCTTCAACTTCAGCCTGCAAAGAGGCAATCTCTTTGATTAAACTATCCGCTCTTGCCTTGTTTGGCTCAGTTTCTCCCAATAGTGCTATTAACTCTTCTCTTTTCGTAAACAATTTTCCCCTCAGAGAGAGCATTTTTGACCTCATCTCTTCATGCACCGCATTTATTGCATCTATCTGTTCTTCCGTGAGATTGAGCCTATGTCTCAGAAGACTTCCCCGTAAATCGCGCCTTCTATCTATTCCCCTCGAAGTAATCTCTCTTCTGTAACTCCGTGCCTCCCACCAGTGGTAGCCGAAAGTTAATATCGCCGCCAGATTTATCGCAACTGAGATGACAAGGATGATAATAAGAGCTCTTTTACTCATTCTCCCTCCCCGGTTAATAAGTCATCATATACATTACTTAAAGAACCTGAAGAAAAGTCATTTGATGAGTTAACACAGAGAAGTTCGGTAAATTCCGTATTCAACCTCGATTCACTTTCTGCCTTTGCCTGATAGATCGCGTTTCCCAGGCGGCCTCCGAGAAAGAGGGAAAAGATAACGAGTGCCGTGGCACCCACCGGGACAGCAACACGCCTTGTCCACCCCATGAATGGAAGGCGAATAAGGCTTCTCGCTTCTCGTTTGGCGATCCTCTGTTTCAAGTGAATCATAAAATAGGGCGAAGGTTCTATCTCCTCAAAAGAATCAAAAGAATCTGACAACTGATGTAGAGCTTCTAATTCTCTTTGACAATCGGGACAGGTTTTTAGATGCTCTAATATATGCTGTTTCTCTTCTTCGGACACCTCACCATCTAAAAAGGCAGAAAGTCTTCTTCTTATGCGTGAACATTTCATTTTTCCTCCTTCATTTATTTAGAGTATTGTCAAAAACCTAACCACAGAGAGCACAGAGAATTATAGAGTAATAAAGAATCGCAGGAGATTTTTACCCCTCCCCTCTGTGACCTCTCTATAAAACTAATTTCTTTATTCCA
>PEYP01000066.1 GCA_002774315.1 Candidatus Stahliibacteriota bacterium CG08_land_8_20_14_0_20_40_26 | reverse complement strand
GTAGACAGGTAGGGGAGGATTCAGACGGATAGGTGAGGAAGATGCAGACGGGTAGGAAAGGATGCAGACGGATAAGTGGGGATTCAAACGGATAATCTGTATACATCAGTATGAATCCGCATCCAAAAGAACTATTACACCATGAGTTAACCTATAAAATTATAGGGATATTGTATAAAGTGCATAGTGCAATTGGCCCTGGATTTAACTTTTTGTATAATTTAGATTATAATAATGTAGATAGATTATCCTTGATAAAAGGACGAAAGTTTATTATTTTATCCTTAAAAGAAGGACAAATATGGTTTCAAAAGATAAGTTAAAAGAGATAATACTGGAAAATCGTAAATTTATCCTGCACAGTGTTAGGAGAATCGTCGAAAGGGAGGCTGGTCGGTTCCCTGAAGGAGTAAATAAGGTTAAGGTATTATATGGTGTAAGAAGGAGCGGTAAGACATTCGTTCTTTATAATCTCTTCAGGAATTCAAAGGATGAATCGTTGTACATCGACTTCGAAGATGAAAGATTGACAGATTTTGGGTTAGGTGGTTTTGAGGTTTTAATGGAGGCGTTTTTAGAGCTTTATCCTTATCTTCTTAACAAAAGAAAAAGGGTTCTTCTTGACGAAATACAGAATATCGCAGGATGGGAGAAGTTTTGCCGACGAGTTACAGAAAGGGAAGATGTAGATGTATTCGTTGCCGGTTCATCTTCCAAGATTATGCCACAAGAGATCCATACATCTTTAAGGGGAAGAGCATGGAGCATGGAGATAACCCCCTTCTCTTTTCGTGAATACTTACGAGCAAAAGGAGTGGATGTTAATAAAAGTTCCATATACGGACCCGAAAAAATCTTGGTCAAGGGGCATTTTGGGGATTACTTAAGATGGGGTGGTTTTCCGGAGATTATATTTGCCAGAAGCGAGTTTGACAAATCCAAAATATTGAAGGAGTATCTCGGTTCTATATTTTTCAGGGATCTGGTGGAAAGGTTTAAGATAAATAATATTCCACTATTGGATACTATGATGGCTTCAGTGTTTTCTCTCTTTTCTCAAAAATTTTCCCTTAATTCTTTTTATAAACAATACAAGGATAAGTTGCCATTTTCAAAGGACAGTTTATTTGCCTATTATAAATATTTTCTCGAAAGTATGCTCATTTTTGAAGTAAGGAAGTTTACGGAGTCTGTCTACAAAAGAATGAGAAACCCAGCAAAGATCTATCTTGTTGACCCAGGGCTTGCAAGAAGAGAGGCTTCACAGGATTTGGGAAGGTTGCTAGAAAATATCGTTTTTTTAGAGTTAAGAAAGAGAACAGACAAAATTTACTATTTTGAAGAAGAAAAAGAATGTGATTTTGTTATTGTAAAAGACGGAAGATTTTCTGCCTATCAGGTCTGTTACGAACTAAGTGAAGAGAATAGAGAAAGGAAAATAGATGGATTGGTATTATGTTGCAGGCAATTGGAAGAAAAGAAAGGATTCATTTTAACTTTTGACCAAGAAGAAGAGATAAATAAGGAGGAAATAGAAATAAAGATAATTCCAGTCTGGAAATGGCTGGTTACATTTGTTTAGACCAGAGATAGTAAGCGTAAGGCGTTGAGCAGTAGGCAGTAGGCAGAAGGCAGAAGGCAGTAGGCAGTAAGCAGTAGGCAGTAGGCAGTAGGCAGTAGGCAGTAGGCAGTAGGCAGTAGGCGTGGAGAGTAAATTGGAGAATCTGTGTAATCGACTTTTAATCTGTGAAATCAGAGATTGCTGACTCTTTCAGCAATCTCCATTTTTTTCTTGACAAAACTCCAAATTTGTGATATAATGGTGACAGAAACTTTGCATTTTGTGTCAGTGTATTGACAATATTTATGGAACTTAGTCTTTTGCTTGAGCAAAACCGTTTTTGGGAGGATAAGACTGCTTTGAAGTCAGACCCTCATATCAAGGCATTGTCAGTTTCTCCGCTTAAAATAACACATCCAGCAGCAGGCAGGATAAGTCTCAATGAAGATAGGGTGTATATAATCCGTGGACCGAGACAGGTTGGCAAGACTACCCTACTTAAGGCAACCATCAAAAAACTTCTTGACAAAAACATTGACCCAAGAAGAGTTCTCTATTTTGCCTTCGACATCGGAGGTATAAAGGACAACCGGGATGTTTCGGATTTGTTAAAGACATATCTGGGCTGGATACGGAGATATACTCACAAAAGAGTCTGGATACTGCTTGATGAGGTGACATACACACCCGATTGGAGCACTGGAGTGAAAGCCGCTTTTGACCTTGGTATTCTTGGAAATGTGACCCTTGTTGCTACGGGTTCATCCAGTATAGATTTGAAAAAAGGTGGAGATAGGTTGCCAGGTCGGAGAGGTATAGAACCCGAAAAAAATGATATTGAAATGTTGCCACTATCTTTCCGAAGTTTTCTTGCTTCCGTCCAGCCAGGTATTGAAATACCCACCATATCAGGCTTTTCTTGCAGGGACATTCACGATACAGTAACACAAATTTCTTTTCATGGCGACATTATAAAAAGAGCATTTGAGCTCTACCTTATTTGTGGTGGGTATCCTCTGTCAATGGTATCCTACCATAAAGACGAAAAGATTGACGAATCAGTTTTTTATACTTATCTTCAAACAATTCTGGGTGATATTGCCAAGGGAGGCAAGAGGGAGATTTATTCAAGAGAACTCCTATATGCTTTGATTTCTAAACGTTTTGAGCCTGTTACCTGGGATGTAATTACGCAGTTAACAAGTATTGGGTCTCATAATACAGTTGCCGAATACATAGACTTTTTTGAGGCGTCTTTTGTCCTCAAAAGTCTTTATCAAACGAAAAGTTTAGGCGGTAGAGATATTTCGTTCAGGAAACGAAGGAAAGTTTATTTCATCGATCCATTTACTTTTCATACTCTTAATGCCTGGTGTGGAGGCTCTCCGGACTCCTTTGCTACTACAAGAAAAATACTCACGGACAGTGCAATTAAGGGAAAGCTCGCTGAGAATGTTATTGGTATTCATCTTATTCGGTATTTTCATTCTGTCCTATTCTGGCGAAATAAGTGTGAAATAGACTTTATATGTATAAAAGAACGGAGTCCATATCTATATATTGAATCAAAGCATCAACCGATAATTACTTCGGACGATAAAGTAGGATTGAAAAAGGTCAGTGGTGGAGTGATTCTGTCTCGCGATACACTTGCTTTTGACGAGACTAACAACATAGCTATTTTGCCGGTATCTTACTTCCTTGCCGGGTTAGAGGTGTGAGGCGTCCCAGTGGAATAGTTACCCTGTTGAATAGCTTTGCTTCCACAGGGCGGGTCACATTCCACGGGATAAGTAAGCAGTAGGCAGTAGGCAGTAGGCAGTAGGCAGTAAGCAGTAGGCAGTAGGCAGTAAGCAGTAAGGCGTGAAGCGTGGAGAGTAAATTGGAGAATCTGTGTAATCGACTTTTAATCTGTGAAATCAGAGATTGCTGACTCTTTCAGCAATCTCCATTTTTTACTTGACAAATCTAATTGTGTATGTTATAATCATATACAAATGAGAGAAAAAAAATTTGATTGGGATGAAGGAAATACAGGTAAAAATTGGGAAAAACACAGGGTTAGTGATCAAGAGTGTGAAGAGGTATTTTTCGATCCCTGGCTTATAGTCCATTACGATAAAGGCCATTCAATAGAAGAGGATCGATACTATGTATTAGGAAAGACTCTTGCAGGTAGAAGACTCTTTATCGTATTTACAACAAGAGATGACAAAATAAGGGTTATTTCAGCAAGAGATATGAGTAAAATAGAAAGGAGAGAATATGAGAAATACAAAGAGAAAAAAGAAGATACCCCGATTTGAAACAGAGGATGAAGAAAGAGAATTTTGGGCTACCCATGACTCTACCCACTATATCGATTGGCGGAAGGCAAAAAGGGCAAGATTTCCAGAACTGAAACCCTCTGAAAAGTCAATCTCTATAAGAATGCCCCAATTTCTTATAGAGGATTTAAAGCTTCTGGCTAACAGGCGAGGGATACCCTACCAGTCACTGATGAAAGAATTCCTGGCAGAAAAGGTAGAGAAAGAGTTATCTTCCGCTTCTTGAGTGGGGCGGGGGGGAAGACTGCAGACTGTAGGCAGTAGGCAGTAAGCAGTAGGCGGTAGGGAGTAAGCAGTAGGGAGTAGGGCGTAGAGCGTAGAGCGTAAGGCGGAGAGCGTAGGGCGTAGGGCGTCCCAGTGAAATATGCTTCCCGATGAAATAGTCAGACATTTCACGGGACAAGTCGCATTTCACGGGATAAATAGAGCGTAGGGCGTAGAGCGTAAGGCGTAGAGCGTAGAGCGTGGAGAGTAAATTGGAGAATCTGTGTAATCGACTTTTAATCTGTGGAATCAGAGATTGCTGACTCTTTCAGCAATCTCCGTTTTTCCTTGACTTTTTGTATAATTTAGATTATAATAATGTAGATAGATTGTCCTTGATAAAAGGACGAAAATTTATTATTTTATCCTTCAGGTAGATAAGAGGCTCTTAAGAGACTGAAAATAATATGGCCCACGAAGTACACGGAGTCCACGAAAAACTAATAAACGAAAAAATAAAAAAATTCCGTGCCCTCCGTGTTCTCCGTGGGAGTTAAAAATTTTTCCTTGACAAATGTCAAAATTTATGATATAATCATACGAGAATTTTATACATTAAGTTTTAAAAAACTCGGGTTAAAAGGTAAGTATGATTAAAAGAGAACTATTCCCAGAGTTGAAAGAGCATCTTTCAAAGAAAGAGATCAGTTTTATAGTTGGTCCAAGGCAGGCAGGAAAGACTACCTTAATGCTCCTTTTGAAAGAATATCTGGAGAAAAAAGGGGAGCGAACTGTCTTTTTGAATCTTGATATTGAGTCTGATAAGCAGTTTTTTGCCTCACAGACGGCCTTGATCAAAAAGATCGAGTTAGAGATAG
This sequence comes from Candidatus Stahliibacteriota bacterium CG08_land_8_20_14_0_20_40_26, assembly GCA_002774315.1. Taxonomy (GTDB): domain Bacteria; phylum Hydrothermota; class UBA3073; order UBA3073; family UBA3073; genus UBA3073. The sequence continues at coordinate 1,499 of PEYP01000066.1, read as the reverse complement.
GGGGAGAAAGAGGATTTGTTTTCATTGACGAAATTCAAAGAAAGGAAAATGCTGGGATTTTTCTAAAAGGTATTTATGACATGCATCTTCCTTATAAATTCATTGTTTCAGGTTCAGGAAGTGTTGAATTGAAGGAAGAGATTCACGAATCCCTTGTGGGTAGAAAAAGGATTTTTGAGCTTTCAACCTTGTCCTTTAAAGAATTTGTTAATTTCAGAACAGACTATAAATACGAGAATAGGATTTTAGATTTTCTTTCAATTGATAGAGAAAGTGCAGCCAACCTTCTGGATGATTATCTGAATTTTGGTGGATATCCACGGGTAGTACTCGAGAATCTTCTAAAAGAGAAAAGGAAGATAATCAATGAGATATATCAGAGTTATCTCGAGAAAGATATCACTTATCTTTTAAAGATTAGAAAAAGCGAAGATTTCAGTTATTTAGTAAAAGTTTCAGCTGCACAGATTGGTCAATTATTTAATACCTCTGAAGTTTCTCGGACACTTGGTATTTCCCAGAAGACAATAAAGAATTATATCTGGTACCTTCAAAAGACCTTTATCTTGCAAAAGGTAACACCGTATTATAAGAATATTCGTAAGGAAATTACTAAAACCCCGATTTTTTATTTCCATGACCTAGGTTTAAGAAACTATGCTATAGGAGTTTTCGGTAACCTTAACAATCCACATGAGAAGGGTTTAGTTTTTGAGAATTTTGTATTTAATATCTTGAAGGGAAGGTTTCTTGAAGGCCCTACACTGATACATTTCTGGCGCACAAAGGATGGTGCTGAGGTAGATTTTGTGATTGACATTGGAAGAACACAGATCCCAATTGAAACGAAATTTAGACACTTAAAAGAGCCAGAGATGACACGAGCCCTCAGAAACTTCATTAACAGATACAGGCCCCAAAAGGTATATATCGTTAATTTGTCACTTGAGCGTACTCTTTCCATGAATATGACAAAAATTTACTTTATTCCTTTTTGTAGATTATATGAAATTGACAGGTAGGGTGAAAGATTAGAACGCAGCTGAACCCCATTTAATGTAGGCACAGTTTTTAACTGTGCAAAAATGTAGCACAAATTAAATTTCCCGCCGGTGACGGGACAGGTGTGCCTACAAATGCTATATACAAGAATATACGAAAGGCAATACCAACTAAAAGGAAAATATGGCCCACGAAGGACACGAAGTACACTAAATATAGATAAAATAAGTTTAACAAAATGATGGAAATAAATAAGAATTTTCGTGAATTTCGTGCATTTAGTAGGAGAAATAGCCCATGGAGTTCACTAAAAGATAGCCCACGGAGTACACGGAGTTCACTGAAAGATGGCCCACGAAGGACACTTATAACAAGGAAAAAGGATAAAGGAAAAAGGGAAAAACAGTACGTGGAAGACACTAAAGATAAAGAAAGAAAATTAACAGGGACTTAAAGAGACACCCAAAATGACTAATGTCTAATTTCTAATGTCTAAT
>PEYP01000130.1 GCA_002774315.1 Candidatus Stahliibacteriota bacterium CG08_land_8_20_14_0_20_40_26 | reverse complement strand
TGTTCTTGCACAACTACATAAAGTCTGCGGCTACCACATATCACCAGAGAATTATATCATAAAAAAGGGGGTTTGTCAAGGTTTTTCCCTTATCTCCTTTCTCATGGCTAACTTTTTCCTTGACAAAGTACAAAATCTAATGTAAAATAGACACTGTATGAAAAGGCTTTTATACATAATACCACTCATCCTTCTCTTTATCTCCCTTATATTCTGGGGAGCGAGAAAGGGACAACTGGGCGAGACACTGGCGAAGGCCTCTGTTATCTGCCTCTCCTGTATCGGTATAGAGTAAAATGCGAAGGGTAATTCAACTTTTATCCCTTGTGTCCTCCAACAGTTTTTTTGTCGCCCTATGGAGAAGAACGATATACCAGGGCTCATTGAAGTCAATATGCGTTCCAATTCTCAACTGCTATGCCTGCCCACTCGCAAGAACATCCTGTCCCATAGGCATACTACAACACTTCATCACTACAAAATCATTTCCCCATTATGTCATCGGCGTATTTGGGACAGTAGGTATGTTCATTGGCAGATGGGCATGTGGATGGCTTTGCCCGTTTGGTCTCCTGCAGGACCTCTTATACAAAATAAAAAGCAGGAAGATAAAAATGAAAAGAGGGTTTACAATATCCAGATATGTAGTTCTCGTCATTTTGGTTATAGTTATTCCTTTTATCACCCTTGAAAGCTGGTTCTGCAAATTATGCCCGCAAGGAACCCTTGAGGGCGGCATACCAATTGCACTTGGTTTTCTGGGTGAAGAACTGAAGTCCCAGATACTCTCCTCGCCTCTATTTTACCTGAAGGCAGGGATACTTGTCGCCGTAGTTTTACTATCTGTATTTATAAAGAGATTTTTCTGCAGAACTATATGCCCACTTGGCGCAATACTGGGTCTGTTTAATCGCATAAGCCTCCTTAGATTAGGGGTGGACGAGTTAAGGTGTGACAGGTGTGGAAGATGCAGGGAAATATGCCCTGTGGACATAAACATATACGAAGATCCCAACTCCCCTGAGTGTGTAAGATGTATGGAGTGTAGAAAGGTATGCAACAGAAATGCTATAAAACTGGGATGGAAATAAACAACTTATCCCTGTATTATACCCTTGAATGCGGACAAACATTCAGATGGAGAAGAACCTCTGACTGTTCGTACTTCGGGATTGTGGAGGAAAATGCATTTATAATAAGACAGCATGGGAATATTTTTGAAATCACATCGACAGAGAGCGATGTAGAGGAGTGGGCGAGAAGATATTTTGCGCTCGATATAGACCTCAATAATATTCTTCTTGAAATAGATAGGGATGAACATATACATAAGGCAATAAAATCTTGCAGGGGGCTCCACATATTACGACAGGAAGCCTGGGAGACACTTGCATCATATATTCTCTCTGCAAACAATAATATCCCAAATATTAAAAGGATGGTGGAAAATCTCTCACAGAGGCTTGGCGAGAGAAGAGAGATTGAGGGGTATTCAGGATTTACATTTCCATCTCCCTCTGCCATATTAAAGAATAAGGATATTGTGAACAAATGCAGGCTCGGATTCAGATGTGATTATCTCATCAAAGCGGCAGAAATGATAAGAGAAGAAAGGATAGAATTAGTAAAAATTAGCAGGCTTTCCTATGAAGAATGCAGAGAAGAACTTATGAAGATCATGGGGGTTGGAGGAAAGATTGCAGACTGTGTTGCACTCTTTTCTTTCGGTATGTATGAGGCATTTCCTGTGGATGTATGGATAAGGAGAATAATAAGAAATCTTTACTTTTCTAATAACAAGGTGAGTAATAGGGAGATACGACATTTTGCAATGAGATACTTTGGAAGATACTGCGGGTACGCCCAGGAATATCTTTACTGCCATTACAGATTAAATAAACCTGAGGGGATTACCTCACAAACAGTGGAGCAAGCACAAGGGATATAACGGTCATCAGTTTTATAAGGATGTTTATTGAGGGACCTATTGTGTCCTTCAAGGGGTCACCAACAGTATCACCGATTACTGCTGCCTTATGCGCCTCTGTTCCTTTTCCCCCGAACGCACCATTCTCTATATATTTTTTTGCATTATCAAGTGCCGCACCCGTGTTTGCACACTGAATTGCCAGCACAAGCCCCGTGACGAGTGCGCCCATAAGAACCCCTGCAAGCACCACAGGACCAAGAAATACACCAACAAGCACTGGTATCACAATGACAAGTATCCCCGGCAGCATCATACTCTTGATAGCTCCCTTTGTAGCAATGTCCACACATCTTGATACATCAGGCGGTGCCTCACCTTTAATAAGTCCTTTTATCTCTTTGAACTGTCTCCTCACCTCGTCTATAATCCTCTCTGCAATTCTTCCAACACCACCTGCCAGAAGAGAACCAAAAAGGTAGGGTATCATTCCACCGAATAAAAGCCCCACAACAAGCCAGGGATCTGTCAATGAAAGACGTACAGGCTCTTGTGCAAATCTGTTTACGGTGGCAAGGTATGCAACAAATAATCCAACCGCTGCAAATGCAGCACTACCTATTGCAAATCCTTTACCTATCGCAGCTGTGGTATTACCGACAGCATCGAGCGAGTCTGTAATCTTTCTCACCTCTTCTGGTAGTTCTGCCATTTGTGCTATACCTCCTGCATTATCTGCAACAGGTCCATACGAATCAACCGCAAGGGTTATCCCAAGTATTGAGAGCATGCCAAACGATGCAAGCGCAATACCATAAATACCGCCAAATTTGTAGCCCACCAGTATACTTACCCCTATAATCACAACAGGAATAAGGGTGCTTCCCATGCCAAGTCCTATACCATTTACTACTACCACTGCCGGGCCCCTCACAGATGCTTTTGCAAGCTCCCTTGTCGGCTTGTACTTGTAGGATGTATAGAATTCTGAAACAAATCCAATTATAATTCCCGATATTAAGCCTGCTATTATACACCATATAAGACCTATTGCAGAGAATCTCTGCGCACTGTCTATATATTCAATGCCTGATGCCCGAAGTATAAAGAAACTACCTAAAATCATAAGCACAGCAGACAGGTATACACCAGAATTTAGCGCGTTCTGTGGGTCCCTTACTCTTCCGCTCTTCACCCATAATGCTCCGATAATACTTGACACGATGCCCCAGGATGCAAGGGAAAGGGGAAGCCTAATGAGACTGCCTCTTACAACCAGGAGGCTTGCTCCTATTGCAATCGCTGCAATTATTGATTCAACGTAGGATTCAAGTAGGTCTGCTCCAAGCCCTGCAGTATCCCCTACATTATCTCCAACATTGTCCGCTATCACGGCAGGATTTCTCGGGTCATCCTCCGGTATATTCTGTTCAACTTTTCCTACCAGATCAGCCCCCATATCTGCACCTTTCGTATATATACCACCCCCTGCACGGGCAAACAAAGCAAAGAGAGATGCCCCCATTGCGTAACCATTTATTGCAGTGGGATCACCACCAAAGAGGACAAACACTCCTGAAAGGCCAAGAAGTCCTATACCAACCACCACAAGACCAGTGGTCGCACCACCTGTAAATGAAACAGATAATGCCTCTTTTAAACCCGTTCGTGCAGCCTCTGCGGTTCTACAGTTCGCCTTTGTGCCGATAGACATAGCAAGATAACCTGATAAAGCAGATGCAATAGTTCCGATTACAAAGCACACAGCAGTCCGCCAGTTTACATCAAGTCCCCTCCTGCCCAGAAGAACAAGAAATAATGCAACTATACCAACCACTATAAATACATACGAATACTCCCTTTTAAGAAACGTTCTCGCACCGTCCTGAATTAGAGAGGAAATCTCCCTCATCTTCTCATTCCCCTGCGGTTTTCTGAGGAGCGAGATAGCAAACACAAGAATCACGAAAAGGGCAAGTCCAGATGCAACAAACGGGGTCCACATCATATTTCCCCCTATAATGAACTATAATATTGTCAAAAACTTAACCACACCTGCCTACCGCAGGCAGGGAGAGCACAGAGGAATCAATTCAAAATTATCAATTAGCAATGCAAAATTATAAATTTGCGAAAAATCATTTTAGACTGCTAATTTTACATTTTACATTGTTTCTTTTTCTCTATGACCTCCCTGCCTGACGGCAGGCAGGTGTGGTTTTTTTCATATTCTATTTAACGCTACCCAAATTACAAATTACGGGAAAGTATACCATAAACTCCACAAAAAGTCAAGAAAAAAATCTTGACTTTTCTCTGTTTATATGCTATAATTCAAAAATAAAGATACCGTTATTAGGTCATTAGGTAACTAGG
>PEYP01000004.1 GCA_002774315.1 Candidatus Stahliibacteriota bacterium CG08_land_8_20_14_0_20_40_26 | reverse complement strand
ACAGAGAATTAATTTTCTCTCTGTGACCTCCCTGCCTGACGGTAGGCAGGTGTGGTTTCTTTCATATCCTTTCATATTATTTTTGACAGTACCTTATTTAGACAGGGATTTTTCTAAAAACTTGCGGTTAACCCCGTTAGAAATACTTGCCATTGGCAAGACAGAGCCCCGGTATCTTATTTCTAACGGGGTTAAATTTCGCCTTTTTTTATGAGGGGAAGCAATTTCTTTTTGAGGGCACCTCTGGCTCTGAAAATTAAGGACTCAACAGCTGATAGAGATATTCCCATAATCTGGGCTATCTCCTTGTAAGATTTCCCTTCAAACTTGGATAATACAAGCGCAATCCTCTGCCTTTTTGATAGATCATCAATTGCTCTTTTCATGATTTTTGACTTCCTTTGTCGCTCAAATTCAATCTCAACTTTAAGTGATTCAGGAGTTTTTCCCTGTTCCATTATCTCATCCAGAGATGCAAGCCTTTCCTTGTGTTTGCTTCTATAGTTTAAGCACTGATTAACAACGATCCTATAGAGCCATGTCGAAAACTTGGATTTTCCCTTGAAGCTTTTGGCATGGTGCCATACCTTTATAAAAACTTCCTGGGCAATGTCTTCTGCTTCATCAGATTTACCAATATAGCGATAGATTGTATTCAAAACACGGTGCTCGTATTTCCTTACTATCTGTTCAAAAGCGACTTCATCACCCTCTGCTACCTTTTTAATCATTTTTGCATCCGGATCTTCACTATTGTGAGTCTTTTTCATATATCCTCGAGAAGTGCAATAAAAGGCGACCGACAGTAAATGGATCTATAAATACAACGAGCAAATTCATTGTTTTATTTCACTATACTTTTATTTATACATTTTGAAATGTCACCTATCGTTCTCGATTCTTGCAAAGTGCAAAGCATCTGTGTGTTATACATAGCATAGATGGAGCAAAACGACATCAACAAAGTGGACCAAAAACAGCCGGGAGAGATACTTCTTGTTCTTCCAGCTTATCAATGAAATTCCAAGATGATAGCAATGAGCGATAGTTAACCCTTGCGATGAGCTAAAAGGAAGATATGGATACCAAACGCCCCGCTTCTCATATTCCAGTATAAATTCTTACTTATGTGCCTTACAAACGGAACCCCCAGTGGCTTTGTATACACTTTATCGAGAACAAAACCCGCATGTAGAAATAAAGATGCAAGGCCCCTTGGGTCAAATTCCTGGATATGGAGGGGGTCATACAGATAGTCGCAACCTGTAAGCATAGACTTTAGTTTATGGATGAATGCCCACCTATTAGGAGTGGAGACCGCAACCCTGCCGCCACTTTTCAGTAATCCTCTTATTCTATGCATGGCATAGAGCGGGTCTGGTAGATGCTCAATTACCTCTATCATAGTTGCCGCATCATACTCCTCTCCTTTAATCTCGTCCACCCTTATATTCCTGAATGATATATCTGAATATATAGAAGATGCAATCTCAATTGCGTTTTTATTTATATCTATACCCACGGGAGTTACCCTATAGTTCTTCTTCAGGATGTAACAGAACTCCCCCGTGCCGCATCCTATATCAAGAATTCTCTCGCCTCTCTGCGGAGAGAGAACCTTCAATATCTCCTTGAATTCCCAGTTATCGTAATCCTTACGATGGAGCACCGCGTATCTATACCCGTATTCCATGAGTAAAATCAAAAATCATAGCCACAGATTACACAGATTTTCACGGATTAGAATATTTTTTCTTTTCAGTGAAATCCCTGCCTGCGGCAGGCAGGCGTGGCTCATTACACATTTCACATTTCACATTTCACATTTCACATTGCACATTACACATTTCACATCTCACATTTCACATTGCACATTTTTATATTTAATTGTCACTACTCGCCTACAATGAATCCTATATCATCCCTTGTTATGCCCCCTGTTATATAGAGAAAAAGTATATATATGCTTGCACCGATAAACACAAGCAATACAACATTTAGCATCCTTAAGAAGTAAAGAGAGATGCACATAACAGCCGAGGCAAACGCAGGTCTTATAATATGTGGGAGGATTTGAACCTTTACTATCCTGTTAAATACGTGACGCATAAAAAGAATCATAACAATCTCAGAGCATACTGTTGCCATTGCTGCCCCGATTATACCCAGGATTGGTATCATAATTACATTAAGGACTATATTTGCAACTGTACCTGTTACCATAGCAACAGCGTATTTCTTTTCATTCCCTGATGCAATAAGCCCCTGGGTGTATATACTGCCAATGGTTGTAATCGTTAGTGTCCATATGACAATCTGGAAGGCAAATGAAGCTGGTGTATATCCCTCTCCATATATGAGCCGCATGATGGGAAGTGCAAGTACAGTTCCCGCAGCACTTATTGGAAGAACAAATGCTATAACTGCCTTTGCAGCGAAGGAGAGGATACCCTCAAGCCTTTCTTTTGATTCCCTGTAATACCGTGATATGAGAGGAAGAACAACCATCGAAAACACCCTGTCTATAAGAAGGAGAAACATCAGTAGTTTATACGCGGCAGTATACAGGCCTGCTTCTTCTACACCTTTCATAAATCCAAGCATCGTTATGTCAAAATTGAAATATATCTGGGTCATTACGGTCCCAATCCCTATCGGCAAGGCTCTTCTCATGAGACCCCAGCCCGTGATTTCTAATTGTAAATTCTCGATTTTCAACTCCCTCTTTCTCTTTGCAGCAAGTGCTAAAAATGATATAGATAGAACACCTCCTATAAACCAGAAAAAAGGAACGAAATTTATATCCTCAGGAGATTTTACAAATACAAGAAGGGGAAGGAGATAGAAACTATAGGCTATGACGGCTGAAATGCCTATATATTTCATTTCCTCTATTCCCCTGAAGAACCACTCGACTGAAAGCGCATAGGGAAAGAGAGAAAGACAGTAGAGGATGATAATTGGCCCCACCTCTGCCATGGCTGGTATGAGAAACGTCAATACTGTGATTATGATGAAAGCAGTTATAGCAAGGATAAATCTTAATGGAATAATCCTACCTATGTAACCTCGGGAAAGAAGAGGGCTCTTTGCTACCTCTCTTGTGCCAAGACTTGATAAACCGGGGTCTACAAAAAGGAGGGCATAACCAAGGAATGTGAAAGCGAAGCTCACCTCTCCAAATCCATGCGTGCCCAGCACCCTTGCAAGCCATATCGTGGCGAAAAAACCAAGGACACGAGAGAAGACATCGCCAGAGAATACAAACAAGATGTTCTTTGTAATCCTTCTCACTATGTTAATCTATATCTTTAAGTCTTTCCACATTCATTACCTCTACATCAGGAAGTATCTTCTTTATCAAACCTTTAAGAACCGTTCCCGGACCTACTTCTATAAATCTATTTACCCCATACTCCTTCATGGCTATTACACAGTCTATCCATCTCACGGGTGATATTATCTGTTTTGCAAGGGCGTCTTTTATCTCGTATACACCCTTCGTCAACTTTCCGGTAACATTCAGGGCAATGGGTATCCTGGGCTTTCTGAATTCAACTTTTGACAATACCTTATCGAATTTCTCAAATGCAGATTTCATAAGTGGAGAGTGAAACGCCCCCGAGACCTGCAATTTTATCACTCTCTTCGCCCCTACATCCAACATCTTATCACAGGCTTTATTCACTGCATCCAACCTGCCCGATATCACAATCTGCAAAGGAGTGTTATAGTTTGCAATAACAATCCCATCCACCTCTTTAACTATCTCCTCTATCTTGTCAGGAGCAAGTCCAATAACGGCACACATACCACCCGGGCTCTTCTTCCCGGCCTCTGACATAA
>PEYP01000116.1 GCA_002774315.1 Candidatus Stahliibacteriota bacterium CG08_land_8_20_14_0_20_40_26 | reverse complement strand
AATTACAATATATGAAGTGATTATCCCGAGATAAGCATTAACCACAGAGTCACAGAACACTTAAGTAAACGTGTCCAGTAAAGAAATAAACTAATGTTGTGGAAAATATCTACCACTATACCTCGATATTTATACCTGCATGGGAATATAAAAAAAGACTTTCAAAAATCTCTTTTGATCTCTTTAAATCCTTGTCAATATATAGTTTCCTATACGATCAAAAAAAAGTTCTTGACAAGTGTCCAGAAATGTGGTATAGTTATTTAGTGATGGAAAAAATAAATAAAATCTCAATGAGAGAACTCCTCACCTATTTACTTCTCTCTCTCTCGAGGTATATTTAGAGTTTGAGCGGAATGGATATGTAAACAAAATCCCCTGGATTTTCAGTATTTTTAGCAATTTAGTATCCCTCAGATGCAATCATTTTGAACAGCATCCTGAGGGATTTTTTTATTCAAGGTTTAGAAGATATGTTTATTCCTGCCCTGCGTGTCTCCTTGCAAGATGCGTAGGGCGAAATGTAGGGACAGGGTTCCTGCCTGCCGTCAGGCATGGTATCCCTGTCCGATTGCCCAATAACGGACAACCACTCATACGAGTCTGCGACAAGGGTTAAAGATACTTTGTGTTGTCCCTACAAACAACTGTAGGCACGAATTTAATTCGTGCAAATAAAAAGGGGGAGAAATGAAATCAAAGCCGATCATAATGATTGCCTTTTTAATGGCAATCTTGCCAGTGATGTCATACGGACAATGGAGTACTGAGTTCGTGGATACGACTGGAAAAGTGGGTAATTTGAACAGTATTGCTGTAGACGCAGATGGTTATTCCCACATAAGCTATTTTGACCGCACTAATTGGGACCTAAAATATGCGCATTGGGACGGCTCGGCTTGGCAGGTTGAAGTTGCTGATAGCACAGGATATTATGGTGCTACATCTATTGTCCTTGATACACTTGGCAATCCACACATTAGCTGTAAGCTTGAATTTCCTGAGTACTACCATTGCATAGCCCATATTTGGTGGGATGGCACAGACTGGCAGAGGGATGTTATAGAGACAGGGACAGAAATGTTTCAGGATATAGGAGACTATACCGCTATTGCATTAGATGCAAGCGACTATCCCCATGTAGCTTATACGCATTATCCCTCGTCAGATTTTGGTTACCTAAAATATGGTTATAAGGATGCATCAGGCTGGCACACGGTGATGATTGATAGTATCGGATGTGTTGATGGAGTGAAGTATTGTGATATTGCCCTTGACAACCAGAATTATCCCCACATAAGCTATTATGATTACGATGTATATGACTTGAAATATGCCTATTGGGATGGAGCAACATGGCACATCGAGAGTGTGGATACTGCTGGTCATGTAGGCAAGTCTTCTTCCATCGCTCTGGACAGTCTTGGTTATCCACACATAGCCTATACAGATGGCACCAATTATGGGGTTAAGTATGCGCGCTGGGATGGCTCAGCATGGCAGATTGAGACAGTTGAATCGGATATTGGATACGGATTTTATACCTCGCTTGCACTTGATGCAAACGACCATCCACACATCAGTTCTGCCGAATACGCGAGCGACCTCAGATTTGCCTACTGGGATGGTTCTGTCTGGCAGATTGAGGTTGTAGATGATGCTGTGGGGTGTGGTTGGACATCTCTTGCAATTGATGGTGATGGTTACTCGCATATTGCCTACTATGATGACGTATATGAGGTATACGATCTTAGATACGCCAGGAGAGCCCCTACGGGGGTAGAGGAGACCCGTCCTATCCCAGCCGCTCTTCACCTTGCACAAAACTATCCAAACCCGTTTAACTCCGTTACTTCTATTCAATATACCCTTCCAAGAGATAGCTTTGTGCGCCTTTCCATCTATAATATCTCAGGTCAACTTGTGCGGACATTGGTCAATAGACCACAGAAACCCGGAAACTATACAGTGAGTTGGGATGGAAGAAATAACAATGGAGAGGAGTTAAGCAGTGGAATCTACCTCTATCGTTTAGATATGGGTGAGTTCAAGGACACGAAGAAGATGATACTCCTACGATAGGACTGCTGCAAGAACCGAAGAGCCCCGGTAATGTCTGCCGGGGCTTTATTTTTACACAATGACCATTTTACCAGGTGGTGGGTAAATTTTTGTTGACAAGGGAAGAAAAATGTGGTATAATATTGGTAGATTACTTTATGCAAGCCTTAAAGTTCTTTGAAAGATTACTAGAAGTTCCACCGTGTTAGGTATATTATTTTGAAATATCAAAAGACATCTCGTAATGTATAGTTAAATCTGTAGAGAAGAGATGAATGCTAAATTGAAGGTATATCTTGATACAAGTGTTTATAACAGACCATTTGATGATCAATCACAACCAAGAGTGAGGATAGAGACACTCGCTTTTATATCTGTTCTTCAGTTGGTTGAATCAGATAAAATTGATCTAATTAGTTCAAGGGTCCTGGAATACGAAAATAGTAAAAATCCCTTCTCCCATCGGAGAAAGTGGATAGAACACTATATAAGTTTTGCAAAGTATATTCAAGGAGTGACTCCCTCCATTAAAAAGAGAGCAAGGGAGTTAGAAAAACAGGGCTTGGAGCCCATTGATGCTTTACATATAGCATGTGCAGAGGCCTCAGAGGTAAACTATTTTCTAACCTGTGATGATGAAATATTATCACGATATAAGGGGAGAATAAAAGTTATTAATCCGGTAAATTTTATTATGATGAAAGGAGGGTCCGATGTTTAACACAAAAGTAGCTACGGAATATGAGCTCATTAGAGAAGTTGAAGAGTTATTATTTAAGCATATAGGTCCTGCAAAAACAACCCGTTTCTGGACAGCCTTTAATAAAGGGAGTGACGATTATCTTACTATTAAGGAGAAACTATTCACAGGCGAAACAGTAGATACGCTTTACCGGAAAATCGAGAAATATCAAAAAGCAAAGTGAACAGGGACTTTGATGAGGAAGGATTGTAATCACTCAGATCCCATCTTCTCTTCAATCTTGTATAAATCCTCCCTCCTGTCGCCCAATACATCGTTTTTTTCTGTGACCATCTTATTTTGTGCCTCAAGAGGGTCGCATTCAACAGTCCATACGCCTTGAGATTCCTCCCCAACCCTTATTAATATCTTTCCAGTTGGTTTAACTGCCTGTGATCTTCCTGTAAATCTAAGACCTCTTTCTTCTCCTGTACGATTTGCAGTAATTATGAAGATTCTGTTCTCAATAGCCCTTGTTATCATAGCATCCTGACAGTATGGAAGAACAAGATTGGTAGAATGTGCGATAATTTGTGCCCCCTTAAGTGCAAGAATTCTCCAGGGTTCTGGAAATATCCAGTCAAAGCAAATAAGAAGACCTACCTTTGCCTGAACACCATTAATCTCTATATCAAATACTGGAAATCCTGTATCACCAGGGGCAAAAAGGGTTTTTTCCATATTAAACAGATGTGCCTTGCGATACATTTTGATTTCCCCTTTAGGGGATAGAAGACAGGATGAATTATAGAGCCTCTCCCCTACTCTCTCTGCCATACCAAATACGAGAAAAAGGTTGTTATCTTTTGCGATAGGAGTAAGACACTCTACAGTAGGACCAATAGCTTCCTCGGCAAGTGTGTCAAGTTCCTTTTTATCCTCAAATACATATCCCGTAAAGCACAATTCCGGCAAAACGATAAGGGCGTCTTTCTCCCTT
>PEYP01000045.1 GCA_002774315.1 Candidatus Stahliibacteriota bacterium CG08_land_8_20_14_0_20_40_26 | reverse complement strand
AGACGACAAGGTAAAAATCCAGTTTTCGAAGGGTGCTGTAGAGGCAAAAGTAAGGAAAGTAATAAGAGCAAATGACCAATGACTAATACCTATCTTCGTTTGATATTTGATTTTTGATTTTTAATATTCATATGGGGGACTTATGAAAGAGATAAAATTCGAGGATGCCCTGCACCGTCTTGAGGAGATAGTAAAAGAACTTGAAGAGGGAGATGTCTCCCTCGATGACGCCCTTAAACTCTTTGAGGAAGGACAGGGACTTCTTCTATTCCTGCGCCAGAAATTAAACAGGGCAGAGGTGAAGATAAAGGAACTTACAAAAACCGACGAAGGATTTCTATTAAAAGATGCTGTGGAGACGAAAGAAACAGGGTAGTGAGTTTGCGAAGAGAATAAAAATGTGTGCCTTATTATACTAAACTTTGAAATTAAATCCAAGGGGGGAATATGCTTTCCGATATTAACTCGCCCTCAGACATAAAGTCACTATCATATCATGAATTAAACTCCCTCGCCTCTGAGATAAGAAGATTTATAATTGAGGTGGTTTCGAAGACAGGTGGACACCTTGCTCCCAGCCTCGGAGCTGTTGAACTGACACTTGCAGTTCATAAAGTATTCAACACACCAAAAGACAGAATAATATGGGATGTAGGGCACCAGAGTTATACACACAAGATAATTACAGGGAGGAGGGAAAAGTTTCACACCCTAAGGCAGTATAAAGGAATTTCAGGTTTTCCGCGCCGCGAGGAGAGTGAATATGATGTGTTCGGCACCGGACATTCATCCACATCAATATCTGCTGGGCTTGGAATTGCCTGTGCAAGAGATCTTAAAAATGAGGACTTTGAGGTCATCTGTGTTATTGGAGACGGCGCAATGACTGCAGGTATGGCATATGAGGGTATAAATCAGACAGGATTTTTAAAGAAAAAACTGATAGTGATTCTTAACGACAATCATATGTCCATATCCGAAAATGTAGGGGGTATGTCAAGATATCTTTTGAAGATATCTACTGCTCCTATATATAATGAATTAAAGAAGGATGTATGGGAACTCCTTGGTAGGCTTCCACCTATCTTATCAGAGCGAGCACGACTCGCTGCAAGGAAATTAAGAGAAGGTGTGAAAAACCTTATGATACCTACAATACTCTTTGAAGAACTTGGATTGAGATACATAGGCCCATTTGACGGGCACAACATCCCCATGTTAGTAGAGGCTTTTGAGTCTGTAAAGGAGTTAGAGGAACCCGTCCTGATACATGTATTAACCGAAAAAGGCAGAGGATATGAACCCGCCAGAAATAACCTGCCATTATTCCACGGACTCGGCCCCTTTGACATAGAATCAGGAAAAGTTAAAAAGAAGGACGGTCCTCCAACTTATACGGATGTATTTGGAGAGACGCTCTGTAAAATTGGCGAGAAAAATGATAAGGTTGTTGCGATAACAGCCGCCATGCCAGAAGGTACAGGACTCTGTTATTTCAGAGAGAGATTCAAGGAGAGGTTCTTTGATGTTGGCATAGCAGAGCAACACGCAGTAACCTTTGCCTCAGGTATGGCAATTGAGGGATATGTGCCCGTATGTGCTATATATTCTACATTCTTACAGAGGAGTTTCGATCAGGTAATCCACGATGTAGCCCTCCAGAATATTCCTGTGGTCTTCTGTCTTGACCGAGCAGGTCTTGTAGGGGAAGATGGCCCAACGCATCATGGAGCATTTGATATATCCTATCTCCGTATGATTCCAAATATGATTATTATGAGTCCAAAAGATGAAAATGAACTTGTGGATATGCTTGCTGTAGCGATAGATTACAGAAAGGGTCCCATCGCAATTAGATATCCGAGGACACGAGGGACAGGCTCCACGACAAAGCCCACAAAAGTTCACATAGGAAAGGGAGAAATTCTGAGAGACGGTAAGGATGGATTTATACTCGCTATAGGTTCTATGGTATATCCCTCAATTGAGGCGAGTGATATATTGAAGAAAAAGGGATTTGATGTGGGAGTATTCAATGCAAGATTTGCCAAGCCCCTTGACGGAGATATAATCATAGAGATTGCACAAAAGACAAAAAACATCTTAACCTGTGAGGAGAATGCATCAAGTGGAGGTTTTGGCAGTGCTATTGCAGAATTTCTAATAGACAAACAGATAGGAGTGAATCTCCTCCGTCTTGGAATTCCTGACAGGTTTATAGAACACGGTGCAAGGGATATTCTACTTAAAAAGATAGGTCTTACTGGCGAAGGTATAGCAAAGAAAGCAGAGCAATTCCTGAAAGATATTAGACGCAGATAGAAATAGTAATTAGGCGATCAGGCAATCGGGCAATTAGGCTATCAAGCTATTAGGTGATTAGGTTATTGACGCAACGACGCTAAGACGCAATGACCCAATAACTTTAGTATATCTGCGTAAATCTTTGTCTAAAAAAAGGAGAATCTATGTCTCTTTTTACCCCTCAGGAACGCAGGATTATATATATCCTTATTGGTATTATAGCAATTGGTTCCTCAATATACTTCTACAAACTCAGAAATCCATTTTTTGCTCCTGAACTTGACAGGGCAATTTTGGAAATGAACTATCAAGAAGAGGGCATTGACAGTCTGATAAAGCTGTCTGCCTCCGCGTCAAATGTAAAGCGTAATACTTCCCCAAAAGAGAAAGATAAAATCCCCACCGGCGGGATAAATATAAACACCGCAAACAAGAAAGAACTCATGCTACTCCCGGGGATTGGTCCTGTTTATGCTGACAGGATAGTTGAGTACAGAAAAGAAAAGGGCGAGCTTAAAGATATAGAAGAAATAAAAAATATAAAAGGCATAGGGGAAAAGAGATTTGAAGAGTTGAAAGACAAAATAAAGGTCGAGTGATGGAATTAGATAAACTTCTTATACAGAAAGCAAAAGAGGCGAGGAAATATGCGTATGCGCCTTATTCTGGGATAAAGATAGGTGCGGCAATATCTATCAAGAGCAAGGAGATATTTACAGGCTGTAATATAGAAAACGCCTCATTCGGGCTTACCATATGTGCTGAAAGGGTGGCAATAGCAAAAGCTGTATCAGAGGGAAAATGTAACTTTGAACATCTTATGATTGTCTCAAGTGATTTTATCTATCCCTGTGGTGCCTGCAGACAGGTTCTGAGTGAATTTGTGGAAGATATGAAGATAACACTTGTAAACGACAGAGGAGAGACCAGCGAGACAACGCTAAAGGAACTTCTTCCTTTTCCGTTTTATATCCCGCATTCCTCTTAACTTGATATCTTATGATAACTCCTGTTAGATATGTTCTTTCGCTACCTCTGAAAAGACAGATTGTGGATATATGTAAGGTAGTGAGAAATGCAAGACATATTGCAGTTATATTCCCGGTAGAAGAAGAAAATACGCCTAACTATAGAAATAGTATTGCAACATTGGTAAGAGAAAAGTTTACAGGATGTAAAATATTCGCAATCGTCGGTGAGGGTGGTAACGCAATTGGCTTTGATGATATAATCTATTTTGTCCCTGGATCTGCTACCCTTGGGAGGAAATTCTTTGAGACAAAGGCAATCTTGAGAAATCTCCATATTGATATATCGTTTGATCTCAACGAAACGGTAGATGTGATCAGTTATTTAGTCGGAGCACCTTTGAGAATAGGTGCCATAGAGTCCCCCTTTTTCAACCTTGTAGTAAAAGGGATAGAGGGAGAACCTGCTCGAATGTTCTCAATTATTGGCACCACCCCGCTGAATACAAATGAAAGCAGATAAATCTTGTAGGCACGATTTCAAATCGTGCAATGGCAAAGTTGTAG
>PEYP01000015.1:238-6573 GCA_002774315.1 Candidatus Stahliibacteriota bacterium CG08_land_8_20_14_0_20_40_26 | reverse complement strand
CTACCCAGTTTGTTATAGGAGCTGCGGGAGAAAATGACCTCTGTCTACTTACTCTCTCAAAAAGATTATACAGGGATTTTGGACTTTCAAGGGTCTACTATAGCGGATTTTCTCCTGAGCCTGATACACCGCTTGACAACAAATCTCCCTGTCCTATACTCAGAATAAGAAGGCTATATCAAGCAGACTTTCTTATAAGAAAATACAACTTTGACCCGCGGGAGATCGTTCCATCCGGATTTTTACCTGATATAGACCCAAAACTCAGCTGGGCAAGGTCTCATCCAGAGTTATTTCCTGTGGAAATAAACACTGCATCCTATGACGAATTGATAAGGGTTCCCGGAATAGGTCTTATAACGGCAAGAAGAATCCTAAGAGCAAGAAAAGATAAAAGATTTATCTCTCCAGAGGATACAAATAAAATAGGCGTGCGGGGACATAAATATCTGGATTTCCTTATATTTAATGGTAAATATTACGAAAATCTACTGGTTACCAATTCATAATATGGACTATAGCTTTTTGGGACGCACCTGCCTGCCGCCTGCCTGCCGGCAGGCAGGGTAGGCAGGGATTTACGCAGACTAACACTGATTTTTTTATCTTACGGAATCTGTGTTTATCAGCGATTAATTACTGATCTTGCACGATTTGAAATCGTGCCTACAACTTTTCGCATTCGCTGTTTACTGCTTACTGTCTACTGCCTACTATCCACAAGGGGGTTTTATGGCATTTAAAAAAATTCTCATTGCAAATCGCGGTGAAATTGCGCTAAGGATAATAAGGGCGTGTAAGGAACTTGGAATAGAAACAGTTGCCATATATTCAGATGTGGATGCAACCTCCATGCATGTAGTCATGGCAGATGAGGCTATATGTATAGGGCCTGCAAGCCCCAAGGAAAGTTATCTTTCTATCCCAAGAATAATAAGCGCCTGTGAGATCTCGGATGTTGATGCAGTTCATCCAGGATATGGCTTCCTTGCGGAAAATCCACGATTCGCAGAAATATGTGAGGGAAACGGATTCAAGTTTATAGGGCCGAAACCTAAGGTGATAAGGGAAATGGGTAACAAAAGCGAAGCAAAAGAACTTGCAAGAAAGGCGGGTATTCCGGTTATACCCGGAAGCAATGAAACTGTAAGAGATATTGAGTCTGCCAAGAGAATAGCAAAAAAAATAGGCTATCCTGTGATTCTCAAAGCCGCCTTTGGCGGGGGTGGCAGAGGAATGAAGATAGTTCATTCAACTCGGGATCTTAAGAGATTTATAGATATAGCATCCTCCGAAGCAGAGACGGCATTTGGAAGTGGAGAGATATATATAGAAAAGTTTATAGAAAATCCAAGACATATAGAGGTACAGATTCTCGGGGACGAGAAAGGAAATATCGTCTGGCTTGGTGAGAGAGAATGTTCCATTCAAAGACGCCATCAGAAGTTGATAGAGGAGGCACCTTCTCCTGCTGTAGATGAGGGCTTAAGAAAAAAGATGGGAGAATCTGCCAAAAGGTTTGCAGAATTCACAGGGTACACATCTGCAGGAACGATTGAATTTCTTCTTGATAGTGACAGAGAATTCTACTTTATGGAGGCGAATACACGGATTCAGGTTGAACACCCGATAACAGAGGAAGTAACTGGTATTGACATTGTGAAGGAGCAGATAAGAATAGCAGAGGGTGAACCACTCTCATTTAAACAGGAAGATGTAAGTATAGATGGTCATGCTATCGAATGCAGGATAAATGCGGAAGACCCTGACAGAAGTTTTATATCTACACCGGGTAAGATAACAGCCCTCTATCTGCCGGGCGGTCCCGGGGTACGGATAGACACACATATTTATTGTGATTATGTAATTCATCCCTATTATGATTCCCTCGTTGCCAAGATCATATCAAAGGGCAAAACACGGAATGAAGCAATAACGAGAATGGCAAGAGTGCTTGAAGAGTTTATGGTAGAAGGTATAAAAACCACAATTTCTTTGCATCTGGCTATCATGAAGGACGAAAATTTTTTAAAGGGAGAGATAGATACAGGATTTATAGAAAGAATGTAGATTTTATGAATAAGTGGCAATTCATAATTATGATTTCTGTCTTCCTATCCTGTGCGGGGAATAAGACGATAAATGTTTCCACCACTGAAGAAGAATTCTACCGTGCAAAACAACTCCTTGAGGATAAAAAATACGACAAGGCAATAGAGGCATTCAAGGATGTGATATATAAGTATCCTGGTAGTGGACTTATGGAAGATGCACAGTACTGGCTTGCAAAGACCTATTTTGATAAGAAAGATTACGAACAGGCAGAGTTAGAATACAAGTTTCTCTTAAGAAACTTTTCAAATTCAAGATTTGCTATAAAAGCAGAGTATGAACTCGCAATCACCTACCTGAAGCAATCGCCTCCTTATTACCTCGACCAGACGCCTACGAAGCAGGCGCTAAAGTCATTGGAGAAATTTATAGCAAAATACAGTGGCACAGAACTCGCAAAGGAAGCAGAAAAGGTAAGAATAGGATGTATAGATAAACTTACAAGGAAGGAACTCGAAACTGCAAGATTATACAAAAAGATGGGGAAACCCGACGCCGCTCTCTTATATCTTGATGGAATAGAAGAGAGATATCCTGAAACTACACTTCTCCCGGAGATTGAACGCTTAAGGAAAGAACTCTTCTAAACATTTCACATTTCACATTACACATTACACATTTCACATTTCACATTTCACATTACACATTACACATTTCACATTACACATTTCACATTTCACATTTCACATTCCACCTTCAACATTCCACCTTCCACATTTCACATTACACATTTCACATTTCACCTAATGTATCTCATGGCAACGATTGCCTTTCTCGGATAATTTACCACCAGCCGTTTGACAAGATGATATTCAAGGGCATGCCTTATCTCTCTTACAACTCTTTTGGGAGCAAGGTAAATATTCAAATACGCCTTTCTCAGTATGGACTGAATCTTTTTTGTATTTAGATGGTATGTATTGAATACAGCGTGGGCGCCATCGTATAGGTTCCAGTTCCAGGTGGTTATTCTCCCCTTCACCTCTTCAAACAATCTTGTGCCGGGATAAGGGGTGAGAATTGATATCTGAACAGCATGAGGGTCGAGTTTTTTTATAAAGTTTATCGTTTTTGATATCATACTTCCTGTCTCGTTCAGTGCACCTATCATTATACTCGCCCAGGTCTTTACACCATACCTCTTTAACAGAGTTATAGCGTTGGCAAATGTCGTAGTATCCTCCCTTTTGCCATAGCTCCTCAGTACATCCTCTTCAACACTCTCTATACCCAGAAATACCATATTGAGACCGGAGCGTACCGCCACCTTTACCATATCCTCATTCTTTACTATTGTGTCTGCCCTCGATAGACACCACCATTTTATACCAACATCCCTTTTCAACAATTCTTCAGATATCTTAACTACCCTTGCAGGGTTCATAGTAAAATTATCATCCATAAAATCGATTGAACCAAAACCATACCTTTCCTTAAGAATTTCTACCTCTTCAATAACGGACAGAGCAGACCTCGCTCTCCATTTTAAACCACCGAATTTCGATGAAGCACAGAAACTGCAGTTGAACGGACACCCCCTTGATGTAATCACAGGTGTCATAGGCCTCTCATCCAGGAATGCCTTATATGAACTTAGTGGTAGTATATCTCTGGCTGGCAGAGGAATTTCATCCACATCAGGATAAGGTGCATCTTCTGTCCTTATCAGTTTATTGCCACCCATATAAGAGATTCCTTTAACATCTTTTACATCAGCATCGTCCTCAATATGGTTCACAAGTTCAGGAAGCACATATTCTCCTTCCCCTCTTACTACATAATCAACAAGTCCTGTCTTAAGAACCTCCCCATCCATAAATGTGGGGTGATATCCACCCATAACCACGATTCTTCCCGCATCCTTTACTTCTCTGGCTATCTCAAGTCCTTTAAGGTATGTAGATGTGAGACAGGATATTCCAACTATACGGTAGTTTTTATAATCAGGTTTGCCAGGCATTACATCCATATCAAATATCTCTGGAGAGTGTCCTTTTTCTTTTAGGACCGCTGCAAGGTATGCAATGCCAAGTGGTGGCATCTGGGGCACCTATATGTGTGTAAAGATTAAAACTCGATGGATTTATAAGCAATATCCGCATAAATTCATTGAAGGTTGTTCACCACCCTGCCTACCGGCAGGCAGGTAAGGCACGAAGATTGACAATTGAATATTGAAGATTGAAAATTGCAAGATTGTAGGAGCGACTTCCCTGACTGCCGTCAGGCAGGCTAGTCGCGATAATCTACCCAATTACCCAATTTCCTAATCACCCAATGACCTAATTACCTAATAACTCAATAACCATTGACAATTGCTAATTTTGCATTGCTAATTGATAATTGAATATCTTAATGCATTTTTGGATTCATCTTTTCAAAGATATGAAAAACCAGAGGAACAAAATAAGAGCAGCAGCAAAACCTGCAATAGATATGAAGGGGAATCTTCCTATAAGTATGGAACTACTTACCACAAGTGCAACAAATATGAAACTTATTCCCAATCTTACACTCGCCTTATCAATTGAAGAGGTAAGATTATCAAGGCCCTTGTGTTCATATACAAACTTCAATTTCCCTTCTCTCGCCTTTTTTAACACATCTCCTGCCTCTTGTGGAAAATTCTTCAGGAATTTTATATACTCTTCACCTGTTTTTGAGAGGCCGTCCAGTACACCCGATACGCTGTATCTCTCTTTTATAATTTCTCTAATGTAAGGCTTCAGGTGGTTTATTACATCAAACTCCGGGTCAAGTAGATTCCCTAAAGCCTCAACCTCCATAAGCGCCTTTGCCAGGAGAGTCAGGTTTCTGGGTAGTGTAATTTTGTATTTCTTCAGGAGTAAGAATCCTTCTTCATGCGCCATCTTTAGATTAAATCTGCCTATTGGGATATCATAATATTTATCAAGCATATCGTATATGTCATCTATCAGCTCGTTTCTTTTCTCATCAGGCACTATGCCAAGTGAGAATAGCGAACCAAGTATTCCATCAATATCTTTTTTTACAACGGATACAAGAAGCATCCTCAACTTCTCTTTTAGATGAGGATTTATTTTCCCTACCATTCCAAAGTCGCAGGGAGCAATCTTGCCATCGTATGTAACAAAGATATTACCGGGGTGAGGATCAGCATGGAAAAAGCCGTGCTTGAATATCTGCTTGAAATACATATCGGCACCAACACTCGCTATCTTCTTCCTGTCCAATCCAGCCTTTTCTATCTCATTGATTTTTGATATCTTTATCCCTTTTATCCTTTTCATAACAAGTACCTTTGGTGTCGTGATATTCCATAGAACCTCAGGGAAGAAGACCCTCTCATCATCCGAGAAATTCCTTCTGAATTTCTCTATGTTCATTCCCTCGCTCGCAAAATCAAGCTCGTTCAGTAGCGTCTTCTTCATCTCTCTCACAATTTCAACAGGGTCGGAGTCTGTGTGCATACGAATCCTGTTTCTAAAAGACCGGGCGAAGTCCTCCATAATGTCTAAGTCCGTCTTTATGACATCCCATATCCCTGGTCTTTGTATCTTTACAACCAACTCCCTCTCATCCTTGCTTGCAGTATGCACTTGAGCAAGTGAAGCAGACGCTATCGGGAGGGGAGAGAACTCATCAAATATCCTGCCAGTGGACGCTCTCAATTCGCTC
The DNA here is from genome assembly GCA_002774315.1 of Candidatus Stahliibacteriota bacterium CG08_land_8_20_14_0_20_40_26. GTDB lineage: Bacteria > Hydrothermota > UBA3073 > UBA3073 > UBA3073 > UBA3073. The sequence goes on along the minus strand of PEYP01000015.1, from coordinate 801 downwards.
TCTATCACTGTCTTTATCTTCTCAACCGGGAGGGGAGTTGTCTCATCTTGCAGTTTTGATAATTCAAATATATAATCCTTGGGCAAAATGTCTATTCTTGTTGACAGTATCTGTCCCATCTTGATGAATATGGGACCTAACTCCTCAAGAGCTTTTCTGAACCTCTCGGCATCTGAGCGTTCAAAATCTTTTCTTCTTCCCTTCCTTATCCTCTCAAAAAGATAGCCAAAACCATGTTTTACAAACACGCCAACTATCTGTCTGGCTCTTCTCATTTCTAACACCTTTTTTGTAATATTTATCATAAACCACCCCGGATTAACTTGCACGATTTCAAATCCTGACTGCCGTCAGGCAGGCGTGCCTACATTTACTTGTAGGCACAAATTCAATTTGTGCTAATTTGCACTGTTACAGTATTAAAGACCTGCGATTATAGCTATTATACACCCAAAATCCAAGTTTGTCAATAAAAAAGACTAATTTTTACAGCCATGTAGGGCAAACCTTTAGGTTTGCTTTAATGCAGCATGTAGGGCAAACCTTTAGGTTTGCTTTGATGC
>PEYP01000015.1:0-185 GCA_002774315.1 Candidatus Stahliibacteriota bacterium CG08_land_8_20_14_0_20_40_26 | reverse complement strand
CTTTAGGTTTGCTTTGATCTTTAGCAAGGCTGAAGCCTTGCCCTACGCCTTGCCCTATAACCCTCATCTATTATGTTCTTGGGGCGGTTACTGGAAGGATTTTCGGAGAGATATTTACGTCTACTTCTCAATCCTCACAAATATCGGATTGGTGAGTATAAGATTTGATTTTTCTCCTCTTATCT
>PEYP01000125.1 GCA_002774315.1 Candidatus Stahliibacteriota bacterium CG08_land_8_20_14_0_20_40_26 | reverse complement strand
TGCCATATAGACAAAAGGATCTGCGGATTATCTTTTCAAGCGGAACGGACAAAGACTTCTCTAACAGAATTCGCACGATTCCATTTGCATCTCTTCTCATTCCTCTTGGATCCTTTGAGGAGGTGGGGATACCGGAAACTATGTATCCACCTACAAGGGTATCTATCTTATCAGCGAGGGCAAGAACTATCCCTTCTTTTGCCTTTGGAAGTTCATCTTCCGCAAATTTTGGAAGATAATGCTCTCTGATTGCGTTTACTACCTTTTTATTCTCTCCCTGTCTCCGTGCATATTCTGCTCCTATAATCCCCTCAAGTTTTGTGAATTCTTTCCCATCTTTTATCATATTGGTAGTAAGGTCAGTTTTTGAGAGAAGTGCAGCACGTCTTAAAGCAGTTTTATCCACATCATCTACATATTTACTTAAGAAGGAAGAGAGTTTAATAATCCTTCCGGTCTTGTCGTGGAGACTTCCAAGTTTTGCATTATATATCATCTCCTTTAACTCCTCCACTCTCTTGTGGAGTGAGATTTGCATATCTTCTGCCAGATAAAATTTGGCGTCCTCTAATCTTGCCTTAAGTACCCGTTCGTTTCCTTTTCTTATTGTGTCTGTATCGCCATAGAGATTATTCGCCACAGATATAAAATAATTTGTTCCTTTTCCCGAGCGTTCTGTCCAGAAATACCTCTGGTGTCCTTTTAGTGCAGCCTTTATGACATCGTTTGGTAGTAAAAGATAGGATTTATCAAACCTCCCGATAACTGCAAGGGGTGACTCTACCATGTTTGTAACCTCTAAAAGAAGTTCATCATCTCTGATAGGTTCCACGCCGTTTTCCTTTGCTATTTTTCTTATCTGGGATTCTATTGCTTCTTTTCTTTTTAATGGGGAAACAATTATGAGGTTTTCCAAAAGAAGTTTTTCGTAATTTAGTGGGTTGTTGACTATTATATCCTTTTCTCCTCTAAGCCCGTTTGAATTTCTTCCAGAGATTGCGCCTGCCAGTTGAAATTGTATTACTTTTTTGCCAAATAGACACACTATCCATCTGATAGGACGGGCAAATCTCACGCCAGAGGATTCCCATCTCATACTTCGTGGAAACTCTATCTCTTGAATAATAGAAGGAATGGATTTCTTGAGTATATCTACTGTAGAACATCCTTTTTCTCTCTTTTCTATTCCAACAACTTCCTTTTTTCCCTTTTTTATTATCTTTACTTTCTCGGGCGATATATTGTGCGCTTTGGCAAACCCAATGAGCTGAGGTGTTGATTTTTTATTTTTATAGGCAACCTCCTTTGGTGGACCGGTGACTATAGTTACTGCATCCTCTCCAAATAGGGAAACATCCTCTATAAGAACGGTAAGTCTTCTCGGTGTGTAAAACCTTTTTGTGTTACCAAAATGTATAAGATTATCTTTTAGACAGTCTGTGAGTAATTTTTCAAGACTGTCAAGCCCCGGTTCAAGATAAGATGCAGGGATTTCCTCGGTGCCAATTTCGATTAAAAAATCGTTTTTCATAACCTTTGGTCATTAGGTCATTGAGTCATTTGGTCATTGGAAGTAACCCATTACTCCAATCCAAAAGCCAAAATCTGCGGTTTGTCTCATGGCGTGATAGCCTGATAGCGGGATAGCCTCATCTACATCACATCATTCTCATCAATAATCTGTATCGCTCACTTTCTCCCCTATCTTCTCTGTTAATTTTCTTACCCTTGCTATCAGGTTTTTTCTCTCTTCCGGGGAGAGTGCCCTTCTTGCATCGAGAAGGTTTAATATATGCGAACATTTTATACAGTAATCATAAGCGGGGAAAACAAGAGCATTATCGAGTAGTCTTTTCGCTTCCTTTTCATATCTCTCAAAATCAAATCTGAGGAGGTCTATATTAGCCTCTTCAAAATTGAATCTTGAAAATTCTTCTTCCCTCTTTCTGAATAATTTTCCATACTTTACATCACCGCTCCAGTCGATGTCAAAAACAGAATCCTTTCCTTGAAGCAACATACATATCCTCTCAAGTCCATATGTAAGCTCGACGGGAACAATCTCAAGTTCAATCCCCCCCATCTTTTGAAAATATGTAAACTGTGTTATTTCCATTCCGTCAAGCCACACTTCCCATCCGAGGCCATATGCCCCAAGTGTTTCCTGTTCCCAGTCATCCTCAACAAACCTTATATCGTGGGACTTTATCTTTATACCAAGGGCGGTAAGAGAAGAAAGATAGATATCCTGTATGTCGGAAGGGATGGGCTTCAATATCACCTGATATTGAAAAAATGCTTGAAGACGATTGGGATTCTTTCCGTATCTGGCATCCTTTGGTCTTTTTGAAGTCTCTGTATAAGCCACCCTTACAGGTTGCTTTCCAAGAACCGTGAAGAATGTAAGGGGATTGAATGTGCCTGCACCAACATCACCAGGATAGGGAACTCCTATAAAGCATCCCTGTTTCTTCCAGAATTCCTCAAGCCCTGATATGATATCCTGAAATAACATTTAAGAAAGTATCAGACGCAGATTCACCCTGTTAAATAATTACGAAAGTAAATCTTAGCGATCGCCCATAGCGGATTATTTAACAGGGTTAACGTAGATAAAAATATAGTAATTAGGTTATTAGGTAATTATGTCATTTGCTGTTAGCCCTTTAATGACCCAATGACCTAATAACTTAATGACTTTAGTATGCTTATGGCAGCTGTTTTATCCTGTTTCTTACAATTGATATAATCGGAGAGTCAGGAAAACTTGCACATAACTTCTCGTATACATCTCTGGCGTCGTCATACCTTCCCATCCTTACGCATAAAATACCTGCCCTTTCCAAGAGATAGGGTGTAAGGAGGTTGTTTGGTTCAAGCTGTACTGCATCCAGTAGAACCTGGATTGCCATCACAATGTCATCCTTTTTCTCATATGCTATTGATAATAAAGAGGCAGCGTAACTATAGGTAGACGAATCACGAGAAATGCCTTCTTGTATATATTTTATTCCTTTATCAAATTTACCCATTAAAATTGCAAGTTCAGCTTCTGCATAAAACTCGAGTGATTCCTTATTGATCTCTTTAATGAGCAGCATCCTAAACAAAGCATCATTTGCGTAAGGAGATGATACCGGAAGCTCATTATAAAATGAGAGAGCGGAATTGAAATCCTTTTTTAAAAAATTTACTTCTCCCATAAAAAATGATTCATCTTCAAGTCCTTTACACTCCTTCTCTACTTCTGAAATCTCTCCTTTTTTAAGTAATTGTTCAACATGAAAGGGAGTAATAAACAGGAATATAGATAGTAAAAGGTACATTTACGATAAAAATCCAAATAACAAAACACAAACAAATTCTAAATTGTTCGCCCTTGTCTGAAATTTAATTTATCAACTTTAAACATACTATACAAAAGGTCCTTAAGAACGCAATCTAAAGACTGCGGCTACCAGGCTGATAACCAATACCGCGTGGACTTCGTGACTTTGTGGTGAAGTACTTGGTTTTCTTATCACCTTAAGGTTTGAAATCGGGAAAAAAAATCCGTACTTCTTTTTCAAACGCCTCCCTTGATTCAGCTGCGTGTACAACATTTCTCCTTATGCTTGTTCCATACAGTGCTCTTATGGTCTGTGGTGCAGCCTCATCAGGGTTTGTTTTTCCAATTATCTTTCTCAAATGACCGATAGCACCTTTTCTCTCTAATAATAGCGCGATAACAGGCGCTTCTCTTATAAACGAGACAAGTGGTTCGAAGAAATCTTTGCCTCTATGAACCTCATAGAGAGCCTCTGCCTCTTCTTGAGTGAGAGATTTTAAACTAATCTCTGCTATATTGAACCCTTCCTGTTCTATCTGTGTGATTATTTTACCTACTAGTCTTCTTTTAAATGCGTCTGGTTTTATTAATAGCAAAGTTTGTTCTATCATATAGTTTCTATCCTTTCAAGGATAAAGATAAGGGGATCAATGGCTTTTCCGTTCTTCCATACCTCGTAATGTAATCTGGGACCCTCAGTTTTTCCTGTTTTTCCAACATATCCAATCACATCTCTCCTCTTTACCCTTCTTCCCCTATTTGTGTTAACATGAGAGAGATGAGAATAAATAGTTATAATCCCGTTCTTATGAGTTATCTCCACAGTATAACCTTTATGCCTTTTCCATCCAGCAAATTTTACAACACCATTTGCTGTTGCATAAACTTTCTCGCCTGCCTCTGCAAGGATATCTAGACCCTGGCAAAATCTTCGTTCACCTGTAAATGGATCCATTACATATCCGAATTGTCTCATTACCCTTCCGTGAGTTGGAGCTATGGAAGGTATGTAAAGTAGAGCGTTCTCGTCATGTTCCAATTCCTGTAATATTTTATCATATAATATTTGTTGCCTGTTAATCTCTTCCAATTCCTGTAATATTTTATCATATAATATTTGTTGCCTGTTAATCTCT
>PEYP01000031.1 GCA_002774315.1 Candidatus Stahliibacteriota bacterium CG08_land_8_20_14_0_20_40_26 | reverse complement strand
GAGATACGGAGAACGGCGAAGAATTTCCAGTCTCCCCTTCCATTTTACAGATGCAAGCCCTCTATACAAAACATCTTCACTCAAATCTTTCAATCTTTTAATCTTCAAATCTCTAATTCCCTCCACTACTCCGATTGCTGTAAGTGCATTCTCTATCTGAAAATTACCGAGTAGTGATAGTTCTATATCTCTATACTCTCTTTTTTTTGTTTTTACATCAAACACACTGCCTCTTTCATTCTTTTCCTTTATGGTATACTTATAATCTCCGGTGTATAGAAACTTACAGTTTCTCGCAAGTGCCTTCTCTCTTATTACGCTCATTACATCTTCTCTCTGTGGAGATGACACAACGAGGGAATCTAATTTTATTATTTCAGATTTATCTTCCGCTATCTCCTTCAGTGTATTCCTAAGGATTTTCGTATGGTCAAGCGATATATTCGTTATCACTGCAGTGCTTTTCTCAAATACATTCGTCGCATCCAATCTTCCGCCGAGACCAACCTCAATGATTCCAATATCTACTTCCTTTTCCTTGAAGTAGAGAAGAGATATGGCGGTGAGGATTTCAAACACAGTTCTGTATGTTCTCTCTTTTTTTCTTTTTTTGAGTTCAGGTAAAATTTCGAGAAACTGATTGAGGAATTCTTCTTTTTCTATGGGGCACCCATCAAGCATTATCCTCTCTCTCACATCGGTAAGGTGTGGCGATGTATATGTCCCAACCCGAAAACCTGCCTCTTTTAATATAAAAGTCAGCATCATAGCGACGGAACCCTTTCCCTTTGTCCCGGCAATATGGATGACGGGGAAACTCTCCTCGGGCGAACCAATATTCCTTAGAAATCTCTTAAAAAGAACAGGACTGCGCTCCTTTTTGTCGTATGATGGAGAAGTAAGTCTTTCGTAGTCCACAAATGAGTAGATGTATGATATTGCATCCTCGTATGTCATAGATTGGGTAATTAAAATATTCAATTATCAATTAACAATGCAAAATTAGCAATTAGCATTTGTCCTTTGTCTTTTAATCTTCAATCTGAAATATTAGTGACTTCGTGCCTTTCTACCTATCGCCTGCCTGCCGGTAGGCAGGGTAGACAGGTGTGGTGAATAATACTAAAATCTGTAATCTTTCAATCTCTTCATGTCTTCGTGGTGAACACTCCTGTAGGGCACAAATTGAATTTGTGCCTACAATTAGATAATCGGCATCAGGAGATGCCTCCCACATCATTATACCACAGAATTGAAAGAATGTCAAGTGAATCTGCGGTTAAATTTTGCTTGACATTTTGTGTTTTTGAGTATATAATAATTTCAATGATTACCCTTCTACTTACTTCTCTTCTTACAACTATCCATCTCTCTTTCTCTCCGCTTGATGTGAAAATTAAAGGAGACGAATATCCTTTTCTTAAGGGCGGAGTTCTTGGCTTTGATGTTGGAAAGCCTGCTATTCCGGGGTACATCGTTCATCTTGTTCTCGAGGGAGAGAAAAACATAACAGTAAACTATAAGAACCCTACCTTTGTAGGAAAATACGATATACCGCCCCTGCAACCCCCGGCAATACTATCTCAGAGAGAAATAATTCCTGTTGAGCCTGACAGAGTAGTATACACATCAAACAAGGAATATCCAGGGAAAACTTTTGAGAGACTGAAGGGAGGATATATTGCAGGAAAGAGGGTCGAATCAATCTTTATCTACCCTTTACAGTATAAACCAGAGGATAGGCAACTCATTCTCTATCAGGATGTTGAGATAGAGGGTAATTTGTCTTTATTGAATAGAGTTCTTCTCCTCTTTGATTACTCTAAATCAGTACAAACAGGCTATGAATATCTTATCATAACCAAGAAGAATTTAGCCTCTTACTTTGAACCGCTTGCAGAATGGAAGACTAAGAAGGGAATCCCAGCAAGGATAAAAACAGTTGAGGAGATATACATTAACAATGAGGGACGCGATAATCAGGAGAGAATCAGACAATTTATAAAGAGCCAGCACCAGGATTCTGGTGTTGTATGGGTGCTTCTCGGTGGAGATGTGAATGTCGTACCATCGAGGGTTGCTTTTGCCTTTGTGTGTGGTGCTGGATTCCATCCTGATGAGGACAGTCTCCACTGTGACCTTTACTACTCCGACCTCGATGGCACCTGGGACCTCGATGAAGACGGGATATTCGGTGAGATTGAGGACTCTGTGGATATGATAGCCGATGTATTTGTTGGTAGGGCACCGGTCAATAGCATTCCAGATGTCCAGAACTTTGTGAGTAAGGTGCTTACATACGAGAAATCACCCCCCACTGATTATCTAACAGATGCCCTATTTTTTGCAATGGTGCTTTGGGATGACCCTTACACAGACGGTGGAGTTCACAAGGATATGATAGAAGATCAATTTATGCCTTCATACTTTAATATAACGAAGTTCTACGAGAGGGACGAAAATGGTGATGCATCGGATGTGATCTCCGCGATGAATGAGGGAAAGCATATTATGAATCACGATGGACATGGGTGGATACATGTGATCTGTACCGGGCATGGAGAGAATGTTTACAACCGGGATATGGATGGGCTTGAAAATGGTAATAAACTTGGAATACTCTATTCCATAGGATGCTGGACAGGTGCCTTTGATTATGACTGTATAGGCGAACATTTTATAAATGCCCAAAACGGAGGTGGCGTTGCATATATTGGAAACTCAAGGTATGGATGGGGCTCGCCGGGCAATTCAGGATATGGTTATTCAGATATCTTTGATAACAAATTCTTTGAGGCAATATTTGTGGATTCGGTTATAAATATAGGGACTGCGCTCGCGTCCTCAAAGGCATACTACGCGCCACTTGCAGGTTACGGAAATGTATACAGGTGGTGTGAATACGAAATAAACCTTTTTGGCGACCCCGAGATGCCGGTCTGGACAGATACTCCAAAAGAGATCACTGCTATCTTCCCTGACAGTATACCGCTTGGTGAATTTCTGCTTTATGTACAGGTTTTCTCTACTGATGGGAGCCCGATAGAAGGGGCAATGGTAACCTTCAGTGGTGATGACTACAAGAGGGGTATAACAGACCCATCTGGCGAGGTGACGCTTCTTCTCTCTACATCCTCTCCCGGATGGGCATACATAACTGCCACCGGAATGAATGTACTACCTTACGAGGATTCTATCTGGGTCTATGAAGACGGTGTATATCTCTCGCTCCATTCCCATTATACTGATGGAGAATTCAACCCCGGTGATACTACAAGTCTCTTTTGTATAGTAAAAAACTACGGGAGTACGGCGTCAGAGATGCAAGAAGTTAACTTAACTACAGATGACACGCTCGTCGGGATAATTGATGGAACAGACATTATCTCACAAACTCCACCATTAGGAGTAGATACTCTTGAGTTTGAGATTGCAATCTCACAGAACGCAGAAAATGGACATACTGTGAGATTCACGCTTTCTTGTATTGGAGAATTTACTGAAATAGTAAAGACCCATGTTCTCGTGCTTGCAGGAGCACACAAAGACGGTCCTGTAGATGCAGGAGATTCCGGGGTCGTCTCCCTTATCCTGGAAAATACAGGTTATGGGATGGCAAGGGATGTGGTAATGAGTGTATCTTCTCTTGATGACTTCCTTGCGTTTGTTCAAAGCGAGACATACATTGACTCCATCGTTCCTGACAGTTCCATAACAATTCCTTTTGGCTTCAGCGTCTCTCCAGAGTGTCTAACACCTTACATCGCCACCTGTATGGTCGATTTCGGTTTGGTGGATACATTCATTGTTTCGATAGGCTGCTATGGACTTTCCGAGGATTTTGAAGGGGATACTACCTGGTATGCAACAGGGGATTGGCATATAGATGAATACAAGAGTTATTCACCGTCTCATTCATTTTACTGTGGAGATAGTGAGCGTAGGGAATACAGGGAAGGTGCCTGTGACTCACTTATTTCTCCTCTTTTCTATATTGACGAAAATTCTACACTTTCATTCTGGCACTGGTTTGATATGGCAGGGCTTGAAGACCTGGAACATTTCGGGTGTGATGGGCTCTATATCGGTGTCATTGACTCACTTGAATTCTACCCCCTTGATTTTATAGGTTCTGGTGGGGCACTTGATTCACTCTATAACTCCTGTCCTGGTTGGCATTGGTCTACATACGACCTCTCATTCATCCCGGCTGGTAGAGAGGTAAGTATACTTTTCAAGTTTATATCAAATGACTCGCGGTGTGGAGAAGGATGGTATATTGATGATGTATCTGTCCAGCCAAGCTATCTTGAAGTAGAGGAGAAAGAGCCAGGATTTGTTCTTTTCCAGAACTTTCCAAACCCATTTAGAAGAGAAACAGTTATCAGTTATCGGTTATCGGTTACCGGTGAAGACGGCTCACGCCTTGCGCCTTATGTCTTACGAATCTATGACCTTTCGGGCCGTCTCGTAAAGTCATTTGTCATTAGTCATCAGGCATCGGGAGGAGAACTAATGACCAATGACCAGTGCCCAATGACTATCACTTGGGACGGAAGGGATGAGAGTGGTAAACTTTTACCGGGAGGGGTCTACTTCTATCGTCTCGAGGCAGGAGAAACGAGCGTCACAAAGAAACTCGTCTTTCTTCGTTAGATACTGCCAAAGTCCCTTGGCACAAATTGAATTTGTGCCTACATGTAGGGCACGGTTTTAACCGTGCGAATAACTGGTTCTAACCACGAAGGCACGAAGGACACCAAGAAGTAAAAATAAAAGAAATATAAAAAATATAAAACCTTTGTGTTCTTGGTGTCTTATTGGTAAAGAAATCTTTCAATTTTTAATCGTCAATAGTAAATCGAAAATTAGTGGTGTTCTTT
>PEYP01000042.1:5209-21714 GCA_002774315.1 Candidatus Stahliibacteriota bacterium CG08_land_8_20_14_0_20_40_26 | reverse complement strand
GACCTTGGAACAACAAACTCCTGTGTTGCAGCCGTGGATGGTAGTGAGAGAATCGTGATACCAAATCCAGAGGGTGGAAGAACTACACCTTCCGTGGTTGCATTTAATCCAAAGACAAAAGAATGGGTTATTGGCCCTTCAGCAAAGAGACAGATGATAACAAATCCAGAGAATACGATATACTCTATAAAGAGGTTTATGGGTAGAAGGCACAGCGAAGTGACAGAGGAGATGAAACTTGTTCCTTATAGGGTTGTGGAGGGTCCTCATCAGGACGCGAGAGTAATAGTTGCGGGTAAACAGTTTTCACCACCTGAAATGTCTGCTATGATACTCAAATACCTGAAGGAAGCAGCAGAGGCATATCTTGGAGAAAAGATTACAAAGGCAGTGGTTACTGTTCCCGCTTATTTCAATGATTCTCAAAGACAGGCAACGAAGGATGCTGGTAAGATAGCAGGACTTGAAGTCCAGAGAATTATAAATGAACCCACAGCTGCATCGCTTGCATACGGGCTTGGATCATCAAAGAAACAAAAGGTTGCAGTGTTTGACTTAGGTGGTGGAACATTCGATATATCCATTCTGGAGATAGATATGAGAGAAACACCACCTGTGATTGAGGTTATTGCAGTAAATGGTGATACACATCTTGGTGGAGACAACTTTGACCAGCGTATAGTAAATTGGCTTGCGGATGAATTTCGAAAAGAGTATGGAATTGATTTAAGGAAGGATAGATCAGCACTTCAACGGATAAGAGATGCGGTAGAGAAGGCAAAGTGTGAACTGTCAACGGTTCTCGAGACTGACATCAATCTGCCATTTATTACAGCAGATGCATCTGGTGCAAAACACCTTGAGATGAAACTGACAAGGGCAAAACTTGAATCACTGGTATCGGATCTACTGGAAGGTATGAGGCCCCCAACCGAAAAGGCGCTTGAAGATGCTTTAAAGAAAGCTGGTTCCAGTATAAAAGGCGTGGAGGATATAGATGAGATAGTACTTGTGGGCGGTATGACGAGAATGCCAAAGGTACAGGAATTTATCAGGAATTTCTTTGGCAAAGAGCCACACAAGGGTGTAAATCCTGACGAGGTTGTTGCGATTGGTGCAAGCATTATGGGTGACATGCTTTCAGCAGGGGAAAAAGGGAAGAAGGAAGTTCTGCTTCTGGATGTGACTCCCCTCACGCTTGGTATTGAGACACTTGGCGGGGTTATGACACCGATAGTACCAAGGAATACTACAATTCCAACTCGTAAGGGTCAGGTGTTTACAACTGCGGAGGATGGACAGACAGCCGTTACCATACATGTACTTCAGGGTGAGCGCCCTATGGCAACAGACAATCGCACACTTGGAAGATTTGATCTTATGGGCATCCCGCCTGCGCCAAGAGGAATTCCACAGATCGATGTTACGTTTAATATAGATGCTGACGGGATACTGCATGTCTCTGCGAAGGACAAGGCAACCAGCAAGGAACAATCCATCCGTATAACATCCTCTTCCGGGTTATCACAGGAGGAGATTGAAAAGATGGAGAAGGAGGCAAAAGAACATGAGGCAGAAGATAGGAAGAAGAAGGAGTTGATAGAGACAAGAAACCAGGCAGATGCGGTTATATATTCAGTAGAAAAATCATTGAGGGAATTTGGTGATAAAGTGACACAAGAGGAGAGGGGTGCTATAGAGAACGCCCTCACCTCTTTGAAGAAGGTGAAAGATGGTAATGATACAGAGGCAATAAAAAAAGCAATAGAGGAAGTTCAAAAGGCATCTTATAAACTGGCAGAAGAGATGTATAAAAAGACAGAAGAAGGCAAAAAAGAAGAGAAGAAAGAAGAACCGAAGAAAGAAGAAGCTCCGCAAGAGGCAGAATATGAGGTGGTAGATGAGGAGGAGAAGAAGAGTGAAGAGTGAAGAGGGGGATAGGCAGGAGCAACCTCTCTACCTGTCGCCTGCCTGCCGTCAGGCAGGGTAGACAGGCTGGTTGCGAGACAATTCCACCCTGTGGAGTGCATCAGCTTGCTGATGCTCAATACGCAATAACTCAATGACTCTACGACTCAATGGCCCAATAACTTTTAATATATCAGTGTTAATCAGTGTTAATCTGCGTCAAAAAAACCAAAGACTAATTAACCACAGATGGACATTCACCCCGACGTATCGTCGGGGCAAGGATGTTCACAGATTATAGTAGACAGTAAGAAGTAGGTAGTTATCAGTTATCGGTAATCAAGAAACAAGGATAAAGCGACCAATGACAAATGACTAATGTCATCTACAATCTAAAATAATCAGCGTTAATCAGCGTTAATCTGCGTCAGAAAAAACAGATGGAGAGAGATTACTATAAAATACTCGGAGTCTCAAAGGATGCATCACCGGATGAGATAAAGGCAGCTTACAGAAAACTCGCAAGGAAACACCATCCGGACATGAATCCTGATAATAAGGGTGAGGCTGAAGAGAAGTTTAAAGAAATTTCGGAAGCCTATGATGCGCTTATAGATCCCCAGAAGAAGGCTGCATATGATAGATTTGGACCCGAGGGAGTTTCTCAGAGGTATGGACCGGGTGGTTTTGATACGGGAGACTTTGTAAGAATGCATCAGACAGACCTGGGGGATTTGTTTAGCGAGATATTCGGCGGCGGATTTGGCGACCTGTTCGGTGGGGGATCCATATTTGACGAGTTTTTTGGTGGTGGGACTACCCGAACAAGGGGAAGATATATAATACGTGGAAGGGATATAAAGGTGAGAATTCTCCTCACTTTGAAGGAGATATATAGCGGAGTAGAGAAAACGATCCGTGTCAGGCGGAATGAGAGATGTAAGGTCTGTGATGGAAAGGGTGGAAAGGGCTTAAAATCTTGTCCTGTATGCAATGGGCAAGGAAGGATAAGACAGACCCAGCGCACAGTATTTGGACAATTCTCAAACATATCAACCTGCCCTAATTGTGGTGGCACAGGTAGGGTTATAGAAGAGCCTTGTTTTTCCTGTAACGGCACAGGAGTGATAAAAAAGACAGCGACGATAAAGGTAAAGATACCGCCAGGAGTGCAAAACGGGAACTATCTATCATTGAGAAATCAGGGGAATGCCGGAGAGCATGGAGGACCAGCGGGAGACCTTATAGTGGTTATTGAGGAGAAACCTGATCCTGTGTTTACTCGCAGAGGAGACAACATCTATGTCAGGGCTCCTATTCAATACCCGGTAGCTGTTTTAGGAGGCAAGATTAAAGTTAAAACACTCTCCGGAGATGTAATTTTGAAGATTCCACCCGGAACACAGTCGACTCAGATGTTTAAATTACGGGGCAGGGGTATGCCAAGTTTAGGTGGATATGGCAGAGGAGACCAATTGGTGGAGGTATACATAGATGTTCCGAAGCACCCATCAAAGGAGACAAAGGAAGTCATAGAAAAATTATCAAAGGTATTATAATAGGGCTTCACAAAACCAAGGGTATCGAAACAGGGTTATCGTTGAGGAAGCTGGTAACGAAACTCGAAGCTGGAAGCTTGAGACTTGAAAAATACAGTTCGTAGGATTTCTATGGAGGCGAGCATCGAGCATCAAAAAATCGAGCCTCGCTACCGATAAACGAGGGTTGTAAGGGATTACGAATTTTGTGAAAGGCACTTGGGGTTTAATGAAGGGGGGTGAAATGGATGTTATCAGTGAAGGTGAGGGATGGAGAGTCGTTTGAATCCGCATTCCGTAGATTTAAGAGAGAGTGCGAAAAAAATCGTATCCTCTCATTGCTAAAAGAACGCGAATACTACGAGAAGCCATCCGAACGGCGTAAGCAGAAGAATGCCAGAAGATTATGGGCATCAAGAAAAGGAAGAAGTAAGAGATAAAAAATAGTTGGATTATGACCTATAAAGAAAGACTTGAATTTGATAAGGTCATCTCCCTGATTGCACAGAGGGCAGGTACAAAAAAGGGTAAGGATGAGGTAGGCATACTCTCCCCACTCTATGATGTAGACGCTATCAAAAGAAGATTCGCATTCATAAGGGAGGGTATGCAAATACGAGACCCTCTCTTATACAACGAGAAAAATCTGTCCTATATCCTTGCATCTCTTGAAGGCGGCAGTACACTTTCACCACAGGAATTCCTTGAGATTGCAGATTTTCTTGACTTTGCAAGGCAACTTAAAGGTTACTTTACAGAGAATAATAAATGGCAGTATCTTCTGTCTCTTATCTCTTCGATCTCTATCCTTGATGAGGGAAGACAAAAGATAATAGCTGTAATTAAAAGGAATGGAGAAATTGTTACCAAAAGGATATTGGAACTGGAAGAGCAACTAAAGAATTCCAGACAGAGGTTGAAAAGCAAGCTTGGAGATGGAGTTACTCTCAGAGGTGGAAGATATGTAATACCCGTGATGGCGGGTCAGAAAGTAGATGGAATAGTTCATGATATATCAAGGGGTGGGAGAACCCTGTTTATTGAGCCAGCAGACTGCGTTCCTCTCAATAATGAGATTGAGATTACTACAAAGGGGATTGAGGTAGAGAAAAAGAGGATTTTAAGACAGTTAACTGCATTTATCAGGGAGAAACTACCCGAGATGAGGAACAACCTTAATGTGATTGGTAGATATGATGCCATTGTTGCAGTATCCAGCATATCAAGAGAAAAGGGATGGCAGATACCCGATATAGGTGAAAGATTTTTAAGAATAATTGGGGGAAAACATCCACTTCTTCAATTGAAGAGAGATGTTATCCCACTTGACATGGAGATTGGTAAAAAATTTACAACCCTTCTTGTAACAGGTCCTAATATGGGAGGCAAGACCGTGGCATTACAAACGGTCGGGATTCTCTCAGTTATGGCACAGTCGGGTATCCCTGTTCCTACCTCACCCGATTCTGTCTTTCCTGTCTTTGACAGAATATTTGCCGACATAGGCGATGAGTCATCCATAGAAACAGGTGAATCGTCATTTTCATTCCATTTAAAAGAACTGAAGTGTATGCAGGACCACGCCACAGAGGAGAGTCTCCTTCTCATTGATGAAATTGATAGGGGAACAGAACCCGATGGCGGAAGAGCAATTGCCTCGGCATTTATTGAAGAGTTTACAAGGAAGAAAGCTATTACCATAGCCACATCCCATTCTACTGCCCTCAAGTTTTTTGTCGCAGAAGAGAATGGCATGCAGAATGCAAGAATGGAAACCGAAAACGGGATGCCAACATACAAACTTAAGATTGGGTTTCCCGGCGAATCGCTATGGCTTGAGACTGCAAGGTCTGTCGGGGTAGATAATAGACTTCTAAAAAGGGCAGAAGAACTTGCTGATAAGAATATACTGAAGACTGAACGCCTTTTGAAAGAACTGGAGGAGGAAAAGGGAAGGGTATCTAATTTAAAGAGAGAGTTAGAAGGAAGAGAAAAAATGCTTGAGGGTCAGCTTGAAAGAGCGCAATCACTAAAGGGAAGATGGGAAGATGAGATAGAGAATCTCAGAAAAGAAAAGAAAAAGATACTTCTTGACACAAGAAGAAGAGTAGAAAATCTCGTGAGAGAGATAAGGGAGAGTAATGCAAAAAGAGAGAGTATAGTGAGGGTAAAGCAGATGATAGAGCAGGAGATTAAACAAGAGCGGAAAGAGATAGAAAAGGTCAGTAGTGGGAAGAGAAAAGGAGTTTACAATTTCAAGGTTGGTGATATGGCGAGAATTCACTCACTGGGCATTGAGGGAAAGATAATAGATGCTACCGAAAAAAGGGTGACTCTATTGATAGATGATGTGCGGTTTGAAATACCCGCCAAATCCATTGAACCCGTAAATAAAACCCGTGAAGCGAAGGCTGAACCACAGCACCACATAAGATTTACAAGAAGTAGAGAACTAAAAATTGAGATAAATATACGCAATCTCAGGGTTGATGAGGCGATTTCGCAACTCGAGAGATACATTGATGATGTGTGGCTATTAGGAGAAAGGAATTTCAGGATAATACACGGCGTAGGAGAAGGCATTTTAAAAAACGCAGTGTGGAAATTTCTCTCGAATGATGATAGAATAGAATCCTTCGAGATTGCTCCCTTAAAGGAAGGAGGAGATGGAGTTACAGTGGGGAAGATCAGAGGGTAGTGGGGTGACGAGGTAATGGGGGAATGGGGGAATGGGGGAATGGGGGAATTGAGTGATGCTAGGAGCGACCTCTTGTGGTTGTGCAAAAACAACCGTGCAGCAAGCCTGCCTACTGCAGGTCTACCTATCGGTAGATAGGCAGGCGCCTTAACTCCATCACAATCGGCATTAAAAGTTTTCCTGCGGACAACTACAAGGGTTGTCCCTACCTGTTGTAGGGACAAGGTTTATTCCTGTCCGCAACATGGGAAAGTCACATTTCTGCACAGCCTGTCTTGGTCGCGATAGTGATGAATTAATAGGAGAAAAAGTGAAAGATCATACGAAAAGAAGAAATATTAATCGTGGATATATGAAGTTGGAGGTTTGGCAAGATGCAATGGAATTATTCAAACTTACATCGGATATAATGGGCGGGGCTCCCAATGTAGACTTCAGATTGAGGAGTCAGATTCTTGATTCTGCCCAGTCGATTGCCTCCAATATCGCAGAAGGTTACTGTCGAAGATCTATCAACGAATATCTATATTTTCTGAACGTCGCACTTGGGTCTTCGGGCGAGGTCATAACCCGTGTAATTGGCATTAAGCTTATAGGCCAATTGAGAGAAGGAGATTTTGAGAGGTTTGATGAACTTCATTACAAGGTAGAAAATAAGTTGCTTGCATTAGTTAAGTCGTTACAAGCAAAGCGGGCTGAGGTGGTGTAGTTCCCATTAACCATTAACGCATTAACCCATTACCCCATTAACGCACTAAATCTCATATGCGCTTTACAGAGGATACATTAAGTCGTGTCAGGGATGAAAATCCGATAGAGGAGGTAATAGCGGATTTTTTGGACATTAAGAAGTCAGGCAAGAACTATAAAGCCCTCTGTCCATTTCACGCAGAGAAGACTCCGAGTTTATTTGTGTCACCCCAAAGGGGAATTTATCATTGTTTTGGATGTGGGAAGACCGGGAATGTAATTACATTTCTTATAGAATACAAAGGAATGACATTTCCGGAGGCAGTGAGATTCCTTGCCGAGAGAGCAGGAATAGAAATAAAAGGAGAAGAAGAAAAAAATGTAGATATACTGAAGGTGTTAGAATATGCAAGTCAATTATATCAGGATACTCTGCTTAAGAAACCTCAGGGTAAACCGGGACTTGCGTATTTTGAAAGAAGAGGAATAAAAAATGAGACCATAATTGCTTTTAAACTGGGTTACGCACCTACTTCGCAGAGATACATTCTTGAGATTGCACGGAAAAAGGGGATGAAAAAGGAATTACTTGAAAAGGCAGGCCTTGTTGTAGAAGGACGAGATAAGTTTATAAAGAGGATTATGTTCCCTGTATTCAATACAGCAGGAAAGGTTGTTGGATTTGGTAGCAGAGTTATAGATGAAAGACAACCCAAGTATATGAATTCCCCCGATACAGATGTGTATAAAAAGTCAAATACTTTATATGGATTACATCAAACGAAAGGAGATATAAGAAAGGAGAAGCTTGCTATTCTGGTTGAAGGAAATCTCGATCTTCTGTCGTTATGGCAGGCAGGGGTCAAAAATGTGATTGCTTCTTTGGGAACATCACTGACAGATGGCCAGGCAAGCCTATTATCAAGATACGCAAAAAATGTTGTTGTATTTTACGATTCTGATGATGCTGGATTGAAGGCAACGAGAAGAGCTATAGATATTCTTTTAAAAAACTCACTCGGTGTGAGGGTGGCATTATCTCCTTCCGGGTATGACCCTGACTCTCTTGTTAGAGAGAAAGGAATTGATTACAAAAATTTTCTCAGGACCACAGTGGACTTTCTTGAATTTGTCGTAAATGTAAAAAAAACAGATAATCCAGAAGATAGAGTCGTTTTAATAAACGAAGTAAGAGATATGTTGTCTCTCTTGAAGGACCCGATAAGAAAAGAAGTATGGACAGATGAGGCGTCCAAGAGATTTGGGATTAGTAAATCATTATTAGTGGGTAGGAGTACTAATACTAAAAGGAAGAGCACCTTTCGTGCAGATTATATAGATGCACAGCATAGGGTAGAGGCGAAGCTTTTAGGGTTTGCTTTAAAGGATAAATCTGTGTGGAATCTTGTGAAAAAAGCAAAGGGCGTTATACAAACACCTACAATTAAAGAGATTTTCAACGAGGAGACAACTGACTCTGAAGAAATAATGGGGAAGATAGAGCCCGATTTAAGAAAAATCGTCGGAGATGTTCTCTTTAGTGAAAGAGAAAAGGAAGAGGAATTAGAAGAGACACAACATCTTTTAAAAAAACTCAGATCCTGGAAACTCAAAAATGATCTTAAAAGTATGAGAGAGATAATGAAGCAGGAAAGCAGCCAAGAACGGTTAAAAAAACTTATTATAGAATATGAAAAAATGCAACGGGAGGCAAGAGAGATAAATTGACTAATTTCAATTAGGATTTTGAAGGCATGGGAGGAAGGATGAAAATAAATTATAAAAAGATCCTAAAATATGCTGATGTTAAAGGTGAGCTCACCTACGAAGATTTAAACAAGTTACTTCCTACAGAGTTAATACAACCAGGTGACATAGATAAAGTCATATCTTACCTTCGTGCAGAGGGAATAAACATTGCCGAGAGCGATGAGAGAGATGAATTAAGGAATAAAGTGCAGGAATTACCTGTTATGGGAGATAGACTGGAGGACCCCACGAAGATATACTTGAAAGAGATGTCCAGATTCACCCTTCTTAATAAGAAGGAAGAGGTCGACTTTTCAAAGACAATAGAACATGGATATGAACAGATTACGAGGGCTGCCTTCTCAACGCTTGTTGCCATAGATAAGTTATCGTCATACAGAGAAAAGATCAAGACGAACAGAATACCACCAGATGAGTTTGTGCGTATAGGCGTTGTGGAGCCTTCAAGACGTGAACTACGAAGAGAGAAAGAAAGGATACTATTGAGCCTTGACAAGATAGATAAAAAGAAAACGGAGATATTAAAGCTTTATCATGTAGGAAGACTTAAGGAGACGGAGAAAGGGAAAGAAGAGATAAAAGAGATGGTGATCGATCTTGGGCTTCATTTTCTATATTTAGATGAGATTGTGGGTACTCTCGAAGAATATCTGGAGGAATTGAAAGGTAATGAATCCTGCAATTATGAGCTTAAGGCAATATTGGGAATAAAGATAGATGAATTTCCCGAACTCATTAAGAAGATAAAAAGGTATCATCAGGAAGTAGAAAGGGCGAAGGAGGCTATGGTGAATGCTAATGTGAGACTTGTGGTATCTATAGCAAGGAAGTACACCGGGAGAGGATTGGAGTTTGATGATCTTATTCAGGAAGGTAACAATGGTCTCATAAAGGCAGTTGTAAAGTTTAATTATCGCAAGGGATATAAATTCTCTACTTATGCTACCTGGTGGATAAGGCAGGCCATCTCGAGGGCAATTGCTGATCAGTCAAGGACTATTCGTGTTCCAGTGCATATGCTCGAACTCTCACATCGTGTTCTCAAGGCGACAAAGCAGTTTATTCAGGAACATGGAAGAGAACCTACTACAGAGGAATTAGCCTTGATTTTAGATGTCTCAGAGAGAAAAATAAAGACAGTATACCAGATCACACAAGACACTATTTCTCTTGATAAACCGGTGGGTAGTGATGAAGATTCACTTTTTGGTGATTTCATAGCAGATGAGAACACTGGTTCACCTGCAAGCGAAATTGGAAGGCTGTTTTTAAAGAGTAAGATCGACGAGGTTTTGAGTACGCTCACGGAGAAAGAGAAAGAGGTTGTTGAAATGAGATTTGGTCTTATAGATGGTGTTTCCCATACGCTTGAAGAAGTGGGGAATATGTTTGATGTCACAAGAGAAAGAGTGAGGCAGATTGAGCAAAAGGCAGTGAGAAAACTCCGTCACAAAAACAGAAAAAAGAAATTGGAGCCGTTCTTGGATTTTTTGAGATAACCACTTGATATAATTACAAATTGCAGCATCAGAGGATGTGCCCGTAGATTATCGGTGTAATAATTTACCAGTTCGCTTGCTTATGAAATACTTTGATCTTATAATTATGCTGTTTGTCACGGTTTTGCTTGTGTCAAATGTGGTTTCTGCGAAGATAGTGAATCTCGGGCCATTTACATTTGATGGTGGGACAATACTGTTTCCGCTTGTGTACATTCTTGGTGATGTCCTTACAGAGGTATACGGATATAAAAGAGCAAGAAGAACTATATGGGCAGGTTTTGGGGCGAATTTTTTTGCAGCACTTATATTCATAATAGTTGGAAAACTTCCATCTGCCCGGGGGTGGGAAAATCAAATGGCATATGAGGCAATTCTCGGCTGGGTACCAAGAATTGTTTCTGCAAGCCTTATTGCATACTGGTGTGGCGAATTTATCAACTCGTTTTTAATGGCAAAAATGAAAATTGCAACAAAGGGAAAATGGCTGTTTTCAAGGACTATTTCATCAACTATAGTAGCAGAGGGTGTGGATACTGCTATATTCTGTACACTTGCCTTTCTTGGCAAAATACCCAACTCGCTACTTCTTTCCGTGATAATATCAAACTACCTGTTCAAAACAGGCTTTGAAGTAATATTTACCCCCTTCACATATATAATCGTTGCCTTCTTAAAGAAAAAAGAGGGCATAGATGTATTTGATTATCGTACGAACTTCAATCCATTTAAGCTGGAGATAGATTGATATGCCCTGACGCTGATTTACCCCGATAGCTTCTATTTTTTGGACGCTGATTAACGCAGATTAACACTGATATATTAAAAGTTATTGAGTTATTAGGTCATTAAGTTATTAAAGGGCTGGTTGTCTGGTGATGCAGGTACTCAATAACCTAATTACCCAATGACTTAATTACTGCCTTTATCCGCGTCTAATTTCTTTTTACATCTCGATTTTTAATTCTTGCATTGTTTAATATGGAGGTAGTATGATAAATATATCAGACTATTTGAAAGAGGAAAATATCAAGATGAATTTGGTAGCAAAGAACAAGGAGAAAGCAATAAAAACACTTCTTGAGTTTAACTCTCTGGATAAGGAGAGTATACTCAAGGAGATAATGAAAAGGGAAGAACTTGAGTCCACAGGGTTTGGTAATGGAATTGCTGTTCCACATGCGCGTATAGATGGAATTCCTTCCATTACAATTCTTGTAGGAGTATCCAAAAAGGGTATTGAATTTGATTCGCTGGATGGTAAACCTGCGAATCTCATTTTCCTTATACTTGCTCCTAAGAGCGAAACAAAACTTTACATATACATCCTTGCGAAACTTATAAAAGTGCTGGAAGAAGAAAAGAATTTAACGGAGCTGGTTAACATTGATACGCCTCAATCCTTCATAGAGAAATTCCGTAGTATTGAGGGGATATAAGGGAAAAGGATAAAGGATGGGGTAATGGATAAGGTAGGAGCGACCTCCTGGTCGCGAGAAGGGGTAATGGATTGATGAAGTAGTGGAATGCATTAGCTTGCTAATGCAAAACACCGTTGAGATACCGGGGATAATGAAGGCTAAAGGCAAAAATGACCTAATAACGCAATGACGCTAATATGTTTCGATTTATAATTACAGGTGCAGAGGAAGGTGCATTTAATATGGCGGTGGATTATGCCATTTTTGAAAAGTTCAGGGCAGGTGGTCTTCCTCCAACCATTCGCTTTTTCTGGTTTATTCCTCCCTGTGTGAGTATTGGTAGACTCCAATCTCCGGATACTGTGTATAATATGGGATACTATCTCGTGAAAAGACCAACTGGAGGGAGGGCTGTTGTGCATAAGGATGACCTTTCGTACAGTATAATATGTAAAAAAGATAACCCCGTATTTGGAGGGGATGTATTTAAAACTTATATGAAGTCATCCAGTTTACTTGTAGAGGCAGTAAGACTGCTTGGAATAGATGCAGAGATAGTCAAGGCAAGGTCGGGTGGTGGAAGGTCGCCTTTATGCTTTCAATCAAAGAGCAAATATGAAATTGTAAGTAACGGCAAAAAAATTATAGGTAGTGCCCAAAAGAGGGAGAGAGAGTTTATTCTTCTTCAGGGGAGCATCTCTTTTGATGTTGCAAAAGAGAAAATAATAGAAAAATATAAGTCGGTTCTTCATAATAAGGGTATAGAATATACAATAGATACTTTGACAGAGCAAGAGAGTGCTCTTGCCCGTCTCTATACCCCTATGTTCAGGATAGATAATGTTAAAAATCAAAAATCAAACCTGCCTACCGGCAGGCAGGCGACAGGTAGATTGGAGTTAATCCGTGGAGTTAATCCCTGCCTACCGCAGGCAGGCGTAAGGATTTTATATAAAAGGTTTACGCCTTAATTCCAAAGGCTTACGCCTTAATTCCAAAGGCTGACCTGCCTTTGGCGGGTCTATATGCTCTGCAGTTAATGTTTTTCATATTTTATTTGACATTTTTTAAAAAATGTAGTATAATATACACAGTTAAATAGTGGCAGGTGAAAAATTCATCCGTAATGTCAAATTTCTAATTTCCAATGTCAAATAAAATGTCCAATGTCAAATGACCAAAAGCAATACCAGTAAGGCTTTATTAGTTTGTTAGTTTAATAGTTAGGTGGATTTTTACTAACCAACTTACCAACTAATCTTGTTTTGACATTTGGGAATTTGGATTTTATTAGAAATTCGTCATTAGGATTTAGTCATTTTGCCCGCATTTTTCATGGGGAACTAAATAGTGCTGAATGAGGGGGATATATGGCGAAGAAGATAAGTATTGTAACAGGTGGGGCAAGGGGAATAGGAAAGACAATAGCGACTTCATTGAAAAAGGAAGGAAATAGAGTATTTATATGGGATGTGAGTGAAGGGGGAGAGAAAACAGCAGATGAACTCGGCGTAGAATTCATGAGAGTCGATGTGTCAGATTATAAAGATGTGAACAGAAATGTAAAGACAGTATTGGACGATGTAGGCAGAATTGATATATTGATCAATAATGCTGGTATAACAAGAGATAATTTACTTTTAAGAATGAGCGAGGAGGAGTTTGATTCCGTGATAAGGGTCAATCTTAAAGGGACATTCAATACTACTCGTGCAGTACTTCCATCTATGATCAAAAATAGATGGGGAAGAATAGTGAATATTTCCTCTGTTATCGGAATCATCGGTAATAAAGGTCAGGCAAACTATGCGGCGTCAAAAGCTGGGATTATAGGGTTTACGAAATCTGTTGCCAAAGAGGTTGCCACACGGGGAATTACTGTGAATGCGATTGCGCCCGGATTTATAGAGACCGAAATGACAGAGAAACTTCCAGATGATATAAAGGCAGCATACCTAAAATCAATCCCTATGGCAAGGTTTGGTAGTCCGGATGATGTTGCCAATCTTGTCCTCTTTCTTGTTTCTGATTCTGCTTCATATATAACCGGGCAGGTTATAACATTAGATGGTGGAATGGTAATGTAGCCGGCGTAGCTCAGATGGTAGAGCACCTGACTGTGGATCAGGGTGTCATGGGTTCGAGTCCCGTCGCCGGTATTTGCTCCCGTACAAATTTCTTCTCGATCGTATAGGAAACTATATATTAACGGGGATCTTAAGAGATTTTTCTTTTTCATTTCTTTTTTATCTCTTCCCTACGGATCCGCATGGATAAGTTCTCTTTCCTGCCTACCGTCAGGCAGGCAATCCCTGTTGAATTTCTCTTTTTCCTTGTTTTTTTTTGATTATGTAATATGATTTCACCATAAAGGAGTAAAAGTATGTTTTCTTCTTTCTCTGTCTTATGGTGGTTTCCAGATTTTGAGAGAAGTAGATACCCAAACATAATTAATTATAGCAACTAAGTATCCCTCGGATGCAGACTGCATTCCGAGGGATTTTTTTATTCAAAGTTTAGCCTGTCTACCCTGTCTGATGGCAGGCAGGCGATAGGTAAAAAGTGTGTTTAAATCTGCCCCGTGTGTCTCTTGCGGGATATGCAGGTTGAGAAATGGGTATGGAGTGCATTACCTTGGTAATGCAAAATAGCGGGGCAAATGTAGCGCAAGACTTCAGCTTTACCAACGGAGCGACACCGTTTGGAATGAAATGTAGTAGCGGAACTCTACTAACCCCATTTATCTTCCTATTTCCTATTCACCATTCACTAAAATTTTTTTCTTGATTGCATAGAAAGTATAAAACATTCACCCCGCACCTATGCATAGGGGCGGGTATCATTTACCCTGTTAGATAACTCCATATCTAACAGGGCAGGTTAACAAATTGCACGAATTTCTTTTTATTTAAACCACAAAGCACACAAAGAGAAGCTATTTATTTTTTAAACTTTGTGTCCTTTGTGAACTTTGTGGTAAATTGCGCCATCTCGGACAGGGACGAGCTCTGTCCCCACATGGGTGGTCACTGTGGCCAGATACTTTTTTCTTGACATTTTGCAAAATTGATGGTAAAATAGAAAGAGGGTAATTGGCAGTGAAAAGCTGAAATTTATGACCCCATTGTGTGTGTATTGACTGATAATGACAAGATAAACCTTAGTGCTTTTGTCAGATTAAAAGTAATTTAAACAACTTGGAGGGATTATGATAAAAGACGAAAACTTGACGAAAATAAAAGAAGTGATAAAAAATATTTTTCCTGATAGTCGGGTAATATTATTTGGTTCCAGAAGCAAAGAAAAATATGACCGTCAGAGTGACTATGACATTTTGGTAATAGTTAAACAAAACTTGACAATTAAAGAAAAGCGCCAATATGCAAGTGTTATAAGAAGACAACTGGCTGAAATACCCATTGATGTGATTGTTAAGACGGAAGAAGATATAATTTATTATCAGGATAAAATAGGAAGTGTGACAAGAGAAGCCGTATTAGAAGGAGTTAGTTTATGATAGATGAGTATATTAAACAGTGGCTTACTAAAGCAAATGATGATTTAAAAATAGTAGAACATGAATTGGATTTACCAGAAAAGGAAATAGTTAAAGACGCAATTTGTTTTCACTGTCAACAGGCAGTGGAAAAATATTTAAAGGCATTCTTAATATATCATAAGGCAGAAGTCGAGAGGACCCATGATATAGAGCATTTATTAGATCAGTGTGCGTTAATTGACAAAGATTTTGTCAATATTGAAGTAAGAGAATTATCCAGTTTTGGAGTAGATATTCGTTATCCAGATGATTTTTATATTCCTGATATGGAAGAAGTGAAATTTTATTACGATTTAACAAAACGAGTTAGAGGCTTAGTCCTTACAAAATTAGAGATAAGAGAATGGAGCTAAAGTTTGATTCAAAATTAGATTTTCAGATTGAAGTAATAAATTTTATTGTTGATTTATTTAAGGGGCAGACAAACCAAATTAAAAAAATTATATCTCAGGGTGTTCCTAATATATTGGACTTATCCAAAGAGAAAATCCTTGAAAATTTGCAAGAAGTTCAAAAAAGAAATGGATCACCTGTATCTAATGATTTGCAAGAGCCATTTTTTTCTCATTCTGCATTAAGAGAAGGATGAGATAAAATCCAATATTATTTCTTTTCATGACTTTTTATGAAATTGGTGGTAAAATCAAAAAGGGAATAGTTGGCAGCAAGAAGCTGAAATTTTAAATTAAAGACCCGCCCCCAATTATCCTTGCTTTCGCCAAAATGCCCTGCGGGCACTTCACAAACTCTGGAACCGTTAGCCGCCATCGACAGAAATAGGAGGTGATGACCTTTGCGACTTCATGAAATCATCGTCCAGAAGGCAATCCTGACGGAACTTAGCGGGCGAACTAAGCAAGAAGCGCTTGCAGAGTTGATAGAGGCTCTTAAAAATGCAGGTAGATTAACCCAGCCAGAGTTAACCTTACAAGAATTGCTTGCAAGGGAAAGAAAGGGTAGCACTGGTATAGGACAGGGGGTGGCTATCCCTCATGCCTGCACTACTGCTGTTCATCAACCAATGATCGCCTTCGGAAAAAGCCGAACGGGCATTGATTTTCATGCTATCGACGGCAAGCCCGTTAATTTGGTGTATCTTGTGCTCGGAAGAATAAATGGGCAGGGTCTTCAACTAAAAATCCTTGGCAGGTTAACCCATCTTTTCAATATGCCCGGTTTTCTGGAAACTCTACAGAGTGTTGAATCTCCAGGGGATCTTTTATCTTTTTTAAAACGGCAGGAAGGGAATTTGGGTGAAATAGAGGCTCCCGAGGGTATGCCTTCAATATGTGTAGCTGGTGCAGGAAACGGTGGGTTAGCAATGGCAGGACATCTCACACTTGTTGGTTGCCGTGTCAATTTGTTCAACAGAAGTGAAGAGCGGTTATCAGCTATCAAAATATCTGGCGGTATTCAGGTCAC
>PEYP01000042.1:0-5199 GCA_002774315.1 Candidatus Stahliibacteriota bacterium CG08_land_8_20_14_0_20_40_26 | reverse complement strand
AATGGTTTTGCCAGATTAAATCTCGTTACAACTGATCCTCGCCAGGCACTATCTGGTGTGGATCTGATAATGGTGGTGATCCCTGCTACTGGACACCAGGAGATGGCAAGAATCCTTGGTCCACATCTGGTTGACGGGCAAGTTGTGGTTTTAAACCCCGGCAGAACAGGAGGAGCGTTAGAGTTTGCTGAAGCCCTTCGTCAATTAAAGGTTAGCACTTATCCCTTCATTGCCGAAGCAGAAACCCTCATCTATGCCTGTCGTATTACTAATCCCGGGCAGGTTAGAATTTTTGGAATTAAGAATGCAGTCCCTGTAGCAACTTTCCCAGCGTATCATATTACTGATGTGCTTACTACTTTCAAAAAGGTCTTGCCTCAATTTGTCGCCGGTGACAATGTATTGAGGACAAGTCTAAGTAATATCGGCGCAGTGTTTCACCCAGCTTTGACTATTCTAAATGTCGCCTGGATTGAAGAGCGCAAGGGAAATTTTGAATACTATCACGAAGGTGCCAGCCCTTCTGTGGCAAAATTGCTGGAGAATCTCGATGCGGAACGAGTTAATGTAGCAGAGGCTTTAGGCATAAGGGTTCTAACTGCCCGAGAATGGCTTTATCAGGCTTATGGTGTAGCCGGAGATAATCTTTACGAAGCTATGCAGGCAAACAAGGGCTACAGAGGGATCAAAGCTCCCAATACTCTTGAGCATCGCTACATCACTGAGGACGTTCCCACAAGCCTTGTTCCTATTGCCTCCTTAGGTGATCGTTTTGGTGTGTCTGTGCCTACGATAAAGACAATTATTCACCTTGCCAGTGTTCTACACGGCTGTGATTATATGGCAGAAGGTAGAACCATAGAGCGGCTTGGACTTTCAGGACTCAGCGTTAGACAGATTCGTATGTTGGTGGAGGAGGGGAGAATAGAATGAAATCATCGCGGATTTTAGGAGCCAGCATTGGGAAATGTATTCACGTGGCAGGCATCCTCAACTTCTTGCGCCTTGCTGAAAGTCTCGGCTATGAGACCGAGTTTATGGGTCCAGCTATACCTGTCAAAAGGTTCGTCTCTCGGATATATGAAGTGAAACCCGATTTAGCTGCGGTAAGCTACCGATTAACTCCGGAAGCTGCCCAAGAGCTTTTTAGAGAGCTTGAACAAGAACTCAAAAAGCAAGGAATAAGAGGTATTAAGCTTATTTTTGGCGGCACTCCCCCTGTGGCAAAGATAGCCCGTGCCACCAATCTTTTTGAAGCCGTATTTTCCGGTGAGGAGTCCCCAAAAGCCATTGTAGACTATCTAAAACAACAAAAACGCCCCGATGAAAAAAGACAATTTGCCCAAACTTTGGTGGAACGTATTCATCAACACCAGCCTTTTCCTTTACTTAGACATCATCTTGGCCTAAAGACAGTAGAGGAAACAATAGAAGCAGCTCGCCAGATAGCCCTTTCAGAAGAATTGGATATATTAAGCATAGCCCCAGACCAGAATGCCCAGGAATATTTTTTTCGTCCTCAAGATATGCCTCCTACAGAGAGTGGTGCAGGCGGTGTGCCAATTCGTAAACCAGAAGACCTTAGAGCGATTTACGAAGCCACCCGCTGTGGAAACTTCCCGCTTCTCCGATGTTACGCTGGAACAAGAGACCTCATTCAATGGGCAGAGATGAGTGTTAAAATGATTAATATGGCCTGGGGAGCGATTCCAATTTTTTGGTACAGCGAATTGGATAAACGCTCGTCGCGTCCACTTATAGAAGCTATTCGAGAAAATCAGGAAACCATTAGGTGGTATGCTGAGCGGGGAATACCTGTGGAGGTCAACGATTCGCATCAATGGAGTCTACGCGATGCTCACGATGCAGTGGCTGTAGCGGTTGCCTTTTTAGCAGCTTATAATGCAAAAGCGCTGGGTGTTAAATACTATGTTTCCCAATATATGCTTAATACACCTCCTGAGACGACTCCTGTAATGGATTTGGCAAAGATGCTTGCCAAGATTGAAATGATAGAGAGTCTTCACGATAATAATTTCATATCCTTTCGCCAGATACGCACGGGGCTAAGGAGTATGCCTGTGAATCCAAATATAGCAAAAGGTCATTTAGCAGCATCAATCGCATTTGGTATGGCTCTCAGACCTCACATTGTCCATGTTGTTAGTTATTGTGAAGCAAATCATGCGGCTGGTGCCAAAGAGATTATCGAAAGTTGTCAGATAGCGAGAGGTGTAATCCGCTTGGGATTGAAAGGATTTCCGGATTTAACTCGCGATCCTGAGATTAGCAAACGGAAAAAACAACTTGTTAAAGAGGTAAATTTCATTATAGAAGCTATTCGAAATCTGGGAAAAGAAGACCCTTTAGTTGATCCTACGGTGCTTGAAAAGGCGGTAAGAACAGGAATTCTGGATGCCCCTCACTTGTCTGGTTCTACGGTTGCAAAAGGCAATGTGGTTACAGTTCCCGTTGAAGGTCGCTATGTTGCCATTAACCCAGCCACCAGGAAGGTGTTATCAGAACAAAAGCGATTAACAGCTCTATAAAAGAAAAAAACAGAGGAGATAATTGGTGTCAGTTCTCTATAACTCTTTATATCTTATAAACATACATTAAGACTTTTGTTGCAATAAAAGTCTGGGTATAACTTATTTAATTTCAATGTATTACGTAGAACTGACACCATTTTCCTATACGATCTTCTGTGCAAGTAACTCGATGACTGTTATTTGATGTTAAAAAATAATCTGACATTTGAACTCTTAGCGAAATGGCGACGGTATACAATCCTGCTCGGTAAGGAAGTTATTGCTGAAAAAATAGATGATAGGTTTTAGAGGATAGATAAATGATTCAAATCTACACTGGTAATGGTAAGGGTAAGACTACTGCTGCTTTGGGCTTAGCTCTGAGGGCAGTTGGTCATGGCCTTAAGGTAATAATGATTCAGTTTATGAAAGGTAAGGTCAACTATGGAGAGCTTGAATCAGTCAAACGCTTACCCAATTTTAAAATCGAACAGTATGGCCGCCCGGATTTTGTTAATCCTAAAAACCCTGATAAAGAAGATATTCGTCTGGCAAGGCAGGCATTTAAAAGAGCAGCAGAGGTTATTAAAAACAAGGAATTTGATATAGTCATTCTCGACGAGATAAATGTGGCTGTTTCATTTGGGCTCATCAGGGTTGAGCAAGTAATTGAATTGATAAAGAATACTTCCAGGAAAATAGAACTTATTCTTACTGGTCGTTATATGCCTGAAGAATTTATCGAATATGCAGATTCGATAAGCGAGATTCGAGAAGTAAAACACCACTTTCAGAAAGGTACACCTGCGAGAAAGGGAATAGAATACTGAAGAATAAAAAGGGCTTTGATGGGGGAAAAGAGACTTTTAAAAATCTTTTTTTCTCTTAAGTTGGAGACACTTCGTGTTCTCATTCAATCCCTTTTAAATTTTTCTTGACCGTTTTGAAGAAACATCCGTTGTCCCAAGTTGAGGCCCAAGTTGAGGCCTAAGTTCAATTAGCAGATACTGAAGAAAGAATATTAGAGCTCTGTGTTGATGAACCAAAATCAAAATTGGAAATAGCAAACGCATTTGGGCATAAAAGCGTTCTTGGAAATATTAAACGAACCGTTCAAAGATTACTGAATGAAGAACTACTGACCCATACAATCCCCGACAGACCCAGAAGCAGCAAACAGAAATACCGGATTACTAAAAAAGGTTTAATGTCTACTGAAGTAACTAAGTCGGGAAAATGAAACCTTACCCAACAAAAGAAATAGTGTCAGTTCTGCGTAACACCCGTTGACTTTTCCCTTGACTTTTTATGAAATTGATTGTATAATGTAAAAAGAGGTTAATCGGCAGTAAGAAGCTGAAATTTAAAATTAAAGACCCGACCCCATTTATTTCATTAAAACGTTTTAGAAATCCTCTGCATAAAAGTTCTTGAGATTTTATGAAATTTGTGGTAAAATTGTAAGAAGGTTCAGGGATAGAATAGATAACAGGTAGGTAAAATTATGAGGCGAAAGTATAAAGAGATTGAAGAACGCATTGTGATATCTTCAAAGTCGAATGTTGTTAAAGAGCGGTTGGCTCTTCTGGAAATTTATAGAAGTAGAACCACTGAGACAAGGCAGGGAGATATCGTTGTTTATATAGGAGATGTAAATAAAGCATTGAGTCTATTACCGGAAAGTTTTGTAGATTGTGTCGTAACATCACCTCCTTATTGGAAACAGCGGGATTATAAAAGCCCTCAACAAATTGGGCAGGAAAATACTTACATAGAGTATATAGAAAAGCTTATCGATGTGTTTAATAGGGTGAAAAGAGTATTAAAACCTACAGGAACTTTTTTCTTGAATGTTGGATATAAATATCAAAATAAGGAGTTATTACTTATACCAGAATTATTGGCATGTGAACTTCAAAAAAATGGTTGGACACTCCTGAACAAAATCATCTGGCAAAAGCCCAATGCTATGCCTTCTTCGTTGGACAAAAGATTTTCAAATGTCTATGAGCCAGTGTTTTTATTTACAAAGGCAGAAAGTAAGTATAAATATTATCTATCACTTGATGAATTGAGGGTGCCGGTAAAGAATTTTACAGCAAAGAAGAAACCAGATGAGATCTTGGGCTTCGATGTAGAGAATTCTTTATTAAAGGATAAAAAAATTAGAGGATATATTTCTAAAATTTTCAAAGGTTCCCAGGGTGGTTTATTTGTTCAAGTAGACTGGGAAGACGGACGAAAAACCATAGAGATTGTAAATGATTTCAGCAAAGAATCTCAGATCTCGGTTGATTTAGTGTGTAAAGATTGTGGAAAGACTATCAAGAATGAAATAGATATAAGTAACCATATTAACTGCGAGGGGTTCTCCATGCCGATATTACCTCCAATACCAGATTTTAATGAAAAAGGAGAGCTATCTCTGCTGAAGGCAGGGTTATTCCCCGCTATTGTTTCCTCGCCCGCCCAGACAGGGAAACAACCTTACGAAGGTAAATTTAGATTAAGTCCCGACAATAGAGGTGCTTCTCCGGGGGCAAGGAAATCTCTGTTTGGAGAATATTTGGTGGTACAGCGGAGATACAGAGTTTTTCAACCGATAATTGCTGATTATCTCAGGTCTTGGAGACAAAAGAGAGGTATTACCACAAAAGAAATTGATAGG
>PEYP01000104.1:1547-15984 GCA_002774315.1 Candidatus Stahliibacteriota bacterium CG08_land_8_20_14_0_20_40_26 | reverse complement strand
GAACATCTAATGGAGGTTTTTAATTTCTTCTTGATTGCATAAGAAACTATACCACAGAGGACACGGAGAAATAATATTTAGTTATTCTCTGCCTGTCTACCCTGCCTACCGGCAGGTCTACCTATCGGTAGATAGGCAGGCGACAGGTAGATGTGCTCAAATGGTTGAATTATTTTTATTTAGAATAATTGAGATTGAATAGATCTTGAGTTTGAAGGAGAGCACAGAGTTTTTTCTTTTTTAATAAAGATTCTCTGTGCACTCTGTGGTGAGGTTTTTTCCTTGACAAAAGGGTAAATTAGATGTATAATAAATGACTTAGAAATAATGGAATATATTGAATCTTTAGTGTCTTACCATTGGGATTCCTTTGATGGTTCAATCGGAACCTTTCTAATCAAAGTGCCTACGAAGAGATATGACTTCTGATAGGTATTTTTATTATAAAGACAACGAACTCTACTGCGAAGAGGCAGAAGTTAGTAAAATTGCAGAATCCGTAGGAACTCCATTTTACCTCTATAGTAAAAAAAGTATAGTATACAATTATCGAAATATAGACAGGGCTTTTGCGCAGATTCCCCATCTTATTTGTTATGCATTAAAGGCAAACTCCAATCTTAATATATGCAAGATATTAGCAGAAGAAGGGTGCGGTGCTGATGTAGTTTCAGGCGGTGAACTTTACAAGGCAGTCTATCTTGGTATAAATCCTCAAAAAATTGTTTTTGATGGTGTTGGAAAGACGGAAGATGAAATAATTTATGCTGTAAAAGAGGGACTTCTTCTTTTTAATGTTGAATCATATCAAGAGATAGAGATAATTAATAAAATAGCAAAAAGGTTTAAGAAAATTGTGGCTGTGGGTCTCCGAATAAATCCTGATGTAGATTTAGATGTTCATCCTTATGACGCAACAGGTATTGGAATATCAAAGTTTGGTATCTCCTTTGAGGATGCCATAGATGTTTATAAAAAGACAAAGAAGTTGGGTAACATTAAAATCGTAGGACTCCATGCACATATAGGTTCACAGATAACGAAATTAGAACCTTTTATAGAAACTACTTCAAAACTGATTTCCTTAGCTGAAGTAATTAAGGAAATAAAATACATTGATATAGGTGGAGGGCTGGGAATCCCGTACGGTGATGAGAAAGTACCTACATACAGTGACCTTGCTAGATTGATAATCCCTCCCTTAAAGAAATTGAATGTTACAGTTATAATAGAGCCTGGCAGAACAATTGTTGGAAGTAGTGGCATTTTAGTTTCAAAGGTTCTTTATTTTAAAAAGATGAAGGAGAAAAATTTTGTTGTAGTGGATGCAGGAATGAATGATTTCGTAAGGCCTGGTTTATATGGTGCCTTCCATCAAATAATACCCCTGACAGAAAGACAGGGAGAAGAAATAACTGCTGATATAGTTGGACCGATTTGTGAGTTGAGTGATTTTCTTGGAAAAAATATAAAGATGGCAAAACCTGAAGTAGGTTCTTTTATTGCGGTTAAAGATACTGGTGCCTATGGTTTTTCAATGTCGTCCAACTATAATGCACGCCCTCGGGCACCCGAAATAATTGTAGATAAGAAAGACTTTTTTGTAGCGCGAGAAAGAGAAACTTATAAAGACCTTATAAAAACAGAAAGGATAATAAAGGAAATTTAATGCATATCGTAAAAATAAATGTTACAGATCTCCTTTCAGAGCCAGATTTCAGGGCAGAGAGGATAAACCAGGCTGTCTTAGGTGATGAAGTTAAGTTATTAGAAGGGAAGAACGAATGGGTGTTGATACAGCTTTATAACGGTTACAAAGGATGGAGCCAATCAAAGCATCTACTTGAGGTGAGTCGTCTTACGAAGTTTACACATATTGTAAGAGGAGAGATAGTAAATGCTTATAAAAAGCCTAATAAAAATTCAGAGATATTGACGAAAATTGTATTCAATACAAAATTGATTGTACATAAATTTCAAGCGAATTTTGCCTGTGTTGAGCTTTTTACTGGACAGGGTTGGATTGACAGCAACGAATCAATGGCAATAGAAAAACAGAAGGTTTTATCCCGGAATAATATAGGAGAGATGATTCAGGTTGCAAAAAGATTTATTGGTGTTCCCTATCTATGGGGAGGGAAAACCCCGTTTGGTTTTGATTGCTCCGGTTTTATTCAAACACTTTTTGATTTTTTTTGTTTAAGAATCCCAAGGGATACAAAAGAACAAATTAAGATGGGTAAAGAAGTAGAAGATCTTCTACCAGGAGATTTGATTTTTTTTCCAGGGCATGTGGGTATATACTGCGGTAATAATGAATTTATCCACGCAAGCCTGAGCAATGGTGGTGTAGCGATAAGTACTCTCAGTGGCAAGTTCCTTGCCGCAAGGCGAATGGTATGTACGACATAATTATAAAAAACGGGACTATTGTTGATGGAACCGGTAGTCCTGAAGAAAAAAAGGACCTGGCGATTGTTGGAGGTAGAATTGCAGAAATCGGGCATATTGGGGAAAAATCAACAAAGGTCATAGATGCTGAAGGACTAATGATAGTACCCGGATTCATTGATATTCACTCGCATACCGACATTGAATTGCTTGTAAATCCACTGGCTGAAAGCAAGATAAGACAGGGAATTACTACCGAGATTGGTGGAAATTGTGGTGGTTCTGTAGCTCCACTTAAAGCAGAACAGTTCAATAAATTACTTAAATGGGGAAAGAAAAGCAATGTAAAAATCACCTGGAAAACCGTTAATGAATTTTTAAGTACACTTAAAGAAAATGGTATTGCATTGAATTATGGAACATTTGTAGGACATGGCACAATCAGGTCCAATGTTATGGGAATGAATAACAGGACTCCATCAAAATCCGAACTTGTAAAAATGAAAAACGAGTTGTTACAGAGTATACTTGATGGAGCATTCGGGCTTTCTACTGGACTTGCTTATGCCCCAGGGTGTTTTGCTCATACAGAAGAGATAATAGAACTTTGTAAAGTCGTGAGAAAGTATAATGGTATCTATACTACGCATCTAAGAAGTGAAGGCAAGAAACTCCTTTCTTCACTCGATGAGGCATTAGACATTGCTAAAAGAACTCGGGCTGCCATTCAAATCTCTCATTTAAAGGCAGCAGGTAAAGAAAACTGGTGGAAGATGGATAAAGCATTAAAAAAGATAGAAGATATGAGAAAAAACAGCATTGATGTTTTATTTGATTGTTATCCTTATACAGCATCCAACACATCTTTATCATCATTTTTTCCTGTATGGGCAAGTGTTGGTAGGGTAGAAGACCCTGTTTTCTTTCTTAAAAAAAATGAATGTAAAGAAAGAATAAGAAATGAATTAAGAATAAACTGGGAGAATATGCTTCTTTCTTCTATAAACAATGAGACATATCGAAATTTTGAAGGGAAGACTATACTCGAAGGAGCTAACGAACTCAAACAAAATCCTTTTGATTTTGCCTGTGATTTGTTAATAGAAACAAAGGGAACAGTCGATGTTACTCATTTTTGTATGTCTCAAAAAAATGTTGATAAAGTAGTCACTCATTCACTATCAATGATTGGAACTGATAGTTCGTTAAAGGCACCTTATGGGAAGTTATCAAAAGGAACGCCTCATCCTCGTTCTTATGGAACATTCCCGCGTCTTATACGAGAGTATGTAAAAAAGAAAAAACTGCTTTCATTGACTGATGCGATAAGAAAAGTAACCTGTATGCCGGCCTTGCGGTTAGGTCTCTCAAATAGAGGTATTATTAAAGAAGGTGCTTTTGCCGATGTTGTGATATTTAATCTCAGGAAAATTGAGGATAAGGCAACCTACACTGATCCTCATCAATATCCACTGGGAATTGAATATGTCCTGGTAAATGGAGAGGTTGTAATAGAAAAAGGTAAACACACAGGTGTCCTGCCTGGCAAGATATTGCGAAAAGAGTAGGGAGTTATAATATGGTAACTTTTCTTCTTGGTTTTACTTTATCTGTGTTGCAACCTGTCACAGGTTTACGGGGGTTCGATACCCCGAATGACGCAGGTGGAAATATTACGCTTACCTGGGAGAGTCCTGATAGCGGGAAGGTTATGGTCGAAATCTTTAGAAGCCAGAGCCCATTAGAAGGCTATCAAAAAGTGGAAAGTGTTTTATCCTCCAGGAGAGAATTTGTAGATACTTCTGCCATAGATGGTATAAAATATTACTATTATGTGGTTAGTATAGGTGAAGATGGTAAAACTGATAGGTCTGAAATCTTGGGTCCTGTCTCATCGGCTCCTCAATGGTTTAACACGAAAAGGTGGAACGTTCTGATAATCCTTATACTTTTGATAATTATTTTTTTCATTTTTATACGCCTTGCAAAAAAGGGAACAAAAACATATATTCGCAAGATACCTGGATTAGAGGCGTTAGATGATGCAGTTGGTAGATCTACAGAAATGGGTAAGCCCATTCTTTATGTTCCTGGTTTGTGGGGCCTTACAAATGTGACCGTACTTGCAAGTCTCAGTATTCTTAGGCGAGTGGCAAAAAAGACGGCTGACTATGGAGCGCGCATTCTAATCCCGAATGCTGAACCCCTTGTGATGACAGCTACTCAAGAGGTGGTTAAAGAGGCGTATCTTGAGGCTGGCAGACCCGACTTATATAATGAAAGGGATATATTTTTCGTTACCGCAGACCAGTTTGGTTATGCAGCTGGTTGCGATGGTATTATTGTGAGGGAAAGACCCGGTGCTATTTTTCTATTAGGGGTATTTGCAGCGGAATCACTGATTTTAGCAGAGACTGGAAATTCCATAGGTGCTATTCAGATTGCCGGAACAACATCAACTCTTCAGCTTCCCTTCTTTGTTGCTTCATGTGACTACACACTGATTGGGGAAGAAATGCTTGCAGCTGCTTCCTATCTATCAAAGGAACCTGTGATGCTTGGGAGTCTTAAAGGCGAAGATTTTGCCAAAATAATTGTAAGTTTACTTATCATTGTAGGCACAGTTTTGGCGACCCTTGGTTTTACAAGAATTATAGAACTATTATCCACAGGATAATTATGCATACAATAATTCCATTAGCAATTACATTCTTTACCTCCTTATTAATTATAATGGGGTTCTTTATCCCTCGTGCACCCTTTAGTGATATACAGCAAACGATGCTGGTATGGGTTCTTATTATATCAGGTTTTGCTGCTCTTTTGGGTGTGGACAGTTTACTTCGTCAGCATATTAAAAAGATTACTACAAGAAGTGAGGGATGGGCTTATAGTCTGGTTTTAATCCTTACCTTTTTTATTGTATTTGGTCTTGGGGTCTTTTCTGGAGTTAGGTATGGAACAGCTTTTAGTCTCGCATCCTCTTTTATGTATGCTTATACCTATGGTATAATTCCACTTCAGGCAACGATGTTTTCTTTGCTGGCATTTTTTATTACATCAGCAGCGTATAGAGCCTTTAAAGCAAGGAGTATTGATGCTACCTTCCTTTTGGTTGCGGCAGCTTTGGTAATAATAGGAAGGGTTCCAATTGGGGGCATGCTCTGGTCAAAGTTACCTGTTATTGCTGATTGGATTTTAGATTGGCCAAGTATGACTGCAAGAAGAGGTATTTTGCTTGGAATTACACTGGGAGTCATTGGTACCTCACTCAGGATTATGGTAGGAATTGAACGCTCTTATTTAAGATAAAAATGAACCCAGAAGCATTAACCGCAGAGGAACGCAGACAAATATGAGAAATTCTAATCACGAAATCCTAAACTCTAAACAAATTCTAATTATCCAATTTTACAAATTCCAAACAGTTTGAAATATTGGAATTTTGAATTTGGGATTTGTTTAGAATTTAGAAATTGGGATTTCGGATTTATGGTATCGGCGTTTATTAGCGGTTTCAAAGTTTAACACATATTTTAGGATGAGTATTGATAGACGCATAATATATTTACTGGTTGCTATAGTAGTAACCATCCCGCTGGTTATAAAAATAACAATGCCCGTGAGGGTAAGTCCACCCGTTCAACTTGCATACGATAAAATTGATGAATTGAAACCCGGTTCTGTCGTATTACTTTCCACTGACTACGAAGCTGGCACTATGCCAGAGTTGTATCCAATGACAACTGCGGTTTTAAGGCATCTCTTTTCAAAGGATATAAAAGTGCTACTTATGAGTGTTTATGCGCTTGGTGTTCCTATAGGAGCAATGGCTCTGGATGAGGTAGCCGGTGAGTATAATAAAGAATATGGAACAGACTATGTAATATTGGGATTTAAGCCTGGCTTGGATGTTGTAATCGTTGCAATAGGAGAAGAGATAAGAGATGCCTTTCCAACTGATTACGCAGGCACCCCGTTGGATGCCCTTCCTATAATGGAGGGTATTCATAACTACAATGATATTTCTATTATGATAGACCTTTGTTCTGGCAGCACATTGGACAGCTGGGTTATGTTTGCACAGGCGCGCTTCAAACAGAGATTAATTGCAGGATGTACGGCAGTGATGGCTACCAGTTTCTATCCTTATCTTAATGCCGGACAGATTGAAGGTCTTATTGGTGGCTTAAAAGGGGCTGCTGAATATGAAAAACTGATAGGCAGTCCGGGTGTTGCTACATCTGGAATGCCTGCTCAATCCTTTATGCATATACTTATCCTTGTGCTTGTGATTATTGGAAACATCTTCTATTTTATTGAAAGGCGAAGAAAAATATAGAATGAACGATATCCAAAGGAGACTTTATGGGTACTGTAGTAGGTACATGGATAGCAGCATTTTTAACTCTCTGCATTTTTTCCTTTTTGTACAGAGATAATCCTTTCTATAGATTTGCAGAGCATACCTTTGTCGGAAGTTCAGTTGCTTATCTCTTAATACAGACCTGGTATTTTACCATTTATCCGAAGCTTGTTTTGCCTGTTTTAAAAGAGGGATTTACTCAAAATTACCTTCTGCTAATTCCGACTATTCTGGGCATTATGATACTGACAAGATGGTTTCCGAATTTAAGGCGGATAAGTTGGATACCAATTTCTTTCACGGTAGGTGTTGGTGTGGGATTGGCTATAACAGGGAGTATACAGGGTATCTTAATCCCACAATTGAAAGCTACTATTGTTCCTATAGATTCATGGAACATTGTTATTATGATAATTGGTGTTGTTACGACAATATCCTATTTCTATTTCTCCGCAGAACATAAAGGCATACTTGGCGTTAGTGCGAAAGTGGGAACTATATTTATTATGATATTCTTTGGAGCCACCTTCGGGTATACTGTAATGGCTCGTATATCGTTGCTTATCGGAAGAATGCATTTCTTGTTACATAACTGGCTGCATTTGATATGATGTATTAACCGCAGATGAACGCAGACAAATATGAGAAATTCTAATCACGAAATCCTAAACTCTAAACAAATTCTAATTCTCCAATTTTACAAATTCCAAACAGTTTGAAATATTGGAATTTTGAATTTGGGATTTGTTTAGAATTTAGAAATTAGGATTTCGAATTTATGGTATCGGCGTTTATTAGCGGTTTCAAAGTCTAACACATATTTAGACTTATGAAAAAACTTTTTGATGAACTCAAGAATATAATAACAGAACAGATAAATCCTGATACAATGGATATAGATTCAAAATCCATAGAGGAGATTCTGGTTGCTATCAATAACGAAGACAGGAAAGTAGCACCCATAGTGGCAGACGAGATTCCCTATATTGCAAAGGGTGTGGAGATGATAGCGGAATCACTTAAACAGGGTGGAAGACTAATTTATGTCGGCGCAGGCACATCTGGAAGACTTGGTGTGCTTGACGCGGCCGAATGTCCACCTACTTTTGGGACTTCTCCAGAACAGATTCAAGGAATTATTGCAGGAGGATACGGTGCCCTTGTTCGAGCAGTGGAAGGTGCAGAGGATAAAAAAACGGATGGAGCAAGGGCTATAGAAGAAAAGGAGGTAACTAACCTTGATACGGTAGTTGGTATTACCGCATGTAAGCGGACGCCTTATGTTATAGGAGCAATTGAAGAAGCAAGAAAAAGAGGGGCAAAGACGATATATATAACCGCAACCCCAAGGGATAAGTTGAAAGTTCCCTGTGATGTTGCTATTTGTCCTGTTACCGGTCCTGAGGTGATTATGGGTTCTACAAGAATGAAAGCTGGCACAGCCACAAAACTTGTCCTTAATATGTTGACAACTGCATCAATGATAAAGATCGGGAAGGTATATGAGAATATGATGGTAGACCTACAGCCTACAAGTGAAAAATTGATTGAAAGGGCGAAAAAGACAATTATGATTGTTACAGGAGTAGAATATGATAAGGCATCAAGGGTTCTAAAAGAGGCAAAATACAATACGAAAACAGCCATAGTAATGATTCTTGCAAATGTGGATTACAAAACAGCAAAGGAGAGATTAGAAAAATGCGATGGGTTTGTAAGAAAGGCTATTTCATCATACTGGTAATTGCTATCCTTATGACCGTAGGTTGCTTACCTAAGAGAGTTATCCAGCCACCTTCCAAGGTAACAGAGGGAAGAGGGATATGGGTTATAGCATACCAGATAGCATCTCCCGATAACATAAGAAAGATTGTTGAGACCGCGAAGGAGAACAATTTTAATATGCTTTTTGTCCAGATTGTGGTTGGTGGATATGCATATTACAATTCTGATATTTTACCTCGCTCCGAGAACTTAACCGATTCATTATTCGATCCACTTAAAGATATTATAGAAGAAGCTCATAAAAAGGGATTAGAAGTCCATGCATGGATTAATACTTACATTGTCTGGTCAAGAGAGGCGTTACCAAAGGCAAGTAAGCATATTCTTTATCAACATCCTGATTGGTTTTTAATTGATGACAATGGTAAATCTATGGCTGAATACACAAAAGATGATATGATATGGCATAGAGTTGAGGGTATGTATCTTGATGCAGGGAAGAAAGAAGTAAAGGACTGGATATATAACATATTTATGGAGGTGACAAGAAATTATGATGTGGATGGTGTACACTTTGATTTTGTGCGATATCCGGTAGGGCTGTTTTTCCCTCGGAAGAGCGATTATCCGGTTGACCCATTGATGATTTCTCGAAACGCGCATTACTATGAACCCTCTTCGCTTGTAAAAAGAGATGGTAGCATTCTTGATAGATGGAATATGTATCATTTTATTATGTGGAATGAAGAGAGGTCAGAAAGTATAAAAGAATTAGTAGAGATGGTAGTAGAGGGAATAGAGAAAGAGAAACCAGAAGTAATTGTTTCCGCAGCAGTTTTCCCAGATCCGGGAACAGCATATAAATGGTGTGGTCAAAGATGGAGGAAATGGCCATTAGATATCACTATTCCAATGGCGTATGGTGGAAATTTGGAATATGTAGGGAAATTAATGGCGAGTTATCTTACAACAAATAAATGTGTCTATACAGGCCTTGGTGCCTATTTAAAAACTTCCGATGAGATAATAAAAGAGATAAAATTAGGAAGAGGTTTAGACATTGACGGTTTTGTTCTGTTTATGGGCAAGCCTTGTTTTGAGGAGAAAAAATATTTGTCTCGGATCAAAAGTAAACTATTTTCCATCCCTGCATTAGTTCCCAGGTTTCCACGGGAACCTGAAAGAGTAGATAAGAGCAAGAAAGAGAATAGATGGATAAAAAATATTGAGGATTCGTTTACCTCAACATCGGAGTTTTTCAAATGTCTGCGTGATAATGGAAAAACCTATAACGACTTTCTAAAAGAACAGGCAGACGAAGTCAACCTTATTGAAAAAATAAATAACGAGGTATATAAAGAGACTAAAATTGAGGATAGTGAAATTGTTCTCTCACCAAAATTGGTCAGATACAGTAGTATCTATGTATCTATACCTTCGTCATTCTGGGGTAAGATCAAGGCGTTTTCCAAGGTAACATTGGTAAGGACTGCCTTAAAATTACATAGTTTCCCGACTGTTGCAAGGAGATATTCTGAAAACTCAAAAAAACCATTAGGAGGAGATTGCGGATTTACAACATTGGATAAAGATGACCAGATAACAAAAGCCCTGGATGAAATGGAAGAAAATGAGCTAAGAGAAATCAGGACATCACTTGGTATTATTTTCCTGAAAGTAGATAAAATCATACAACCTCATTTAGTTGAATATGGCAAGTTGGATCTGAATTCAAAGAGAGTAGTATTTCAGAGGGAATTAGAGAGGAGGATAGAAGAATGGAGTCACCAATAATAAGAGTGGGAGTTGTTCAAAACGCCCAAAAAATAAAAATATCTCTTTTGGAGAATTCTTATATATATGCAGGAGATAAAGAAGTACATATAAGCGGCGATAAGGAGTTGGAAGTCAAGGTTCTGCAGTCAAAAACCCCAAAAGTTGTTTATAGGGTAGTAACAAAGGAACTGGAAGATATTGCTAATCCGAGTGAGATGGAAAAATATAAAATAATACGAGTGGGCAAAAGAGTAGAGTTTTCTGGCAAGGTAATAAGTGATAATAGGAAATATTGGATATGTATCGGTGATTTTGAAAAGAGGGAGATAGCGGAAGAAGCGTTTGAAAAAACAAATGGAATATCCATAATTGAAGATTTTATTGGAGAAAAAGGCGGTATAGTAAAGATTAGCAATTTAAAAGGTATGAAAATTGTAGAAGGTGACATAATAAGGATAAAATCAACGCATCCAATGACCATTTTTGATGTCCTGGTTGGAGAGGGATTTCACTTTGAACATAAAGAGACACA
This sequence comes from Candidatus Stahliibacteriota bacterium CG08_land_8_20_14_0_20_40_26, assembly GCA_002774315.1. Taxonomy (GTDB): domain Bacteria; phylum Hydrothermota; class UBA3073; order UBA3073; family UBA3073; genus UBA3073. The sequence goes on along the minus strand of PEYP01000104.1, from coordinate 5,194 downwards.
GAGCTTTAAAGAGTGGTTAGAATTCAGAGTAAATAATTATGGAGGGCTTGTTGCAATAAATGAATTACCCGTAGAAGATTATCTGGCAAGTGTAAATTCCTCTGAGTCAAACCCGGATTCCCCATTAGAACTTTTGAAGGCACAGACTGTAATCGCCCGCGGAACTGTTTTTGCAACCATTGGAAAACATCATTTTAACGACTCGTATGACCTCTGTAATAATGATCACTGTCAAAATTATAAAGGGCTTGTGAGAGAGACACCTCGTGCTAAAGAGGCTTGTTCTCTTACAAGAGGAGAAGTTCTCAAATATGGCAAAGAAATATGTGATACAAGGTATGCTGCAATCTGTGGAGGGATCACGGAGGATTACCAGAATGTGTGGTTTGGAGAAAAGATTTCATATCTTTCAACAATAATTGATGCAAAAAAGCCAGATGAGGTCATTAGATTTTATCCTGCCACATCAGAGGAGAATGCAAGGAAATTTATAGACTTAATGCCAGATGCGTGGTGTAATATTATAAACCGGAAAATCCCTGATTATTTAAAGAATGTTGAAGGTTTCAGATGGAAGGTAACCTATACCAACAATGAGATTAAAGAGATTATAAAAAAGAAAACAGGCAGAGATATAGATACATTAATTGATATTGTACCACTCAAAAGAGGTAATTCGGGTCGCATAATGCTTCTTGAAGTGAAGGGAACCAAATCTACATTCCGGATTCGGAGTGAACTGTCAATAAGAATGGCACTGTCTCCGAGTTGTCTTTTAAGTTCCTGTTTTTATGTGAAAAAGGACGAGAAATCTATTACTTTATATGGAGCAGGATGGGGTCATGGTGTTGGTGTGTGCCAAATAGGTGCATCTATTATGGCATATAACGGGATCAAATACGACGAAATTCTTAAACATTATTATAAAGGCACTAAAATCGAAAAGATTTATTAAAAGCATCCCATAACGATGCTTGATTTCACAGATTAAAAAAACAAGATTCCACAGATTAAGTTCTCGTTGGTAAATCGGTGTAATCAGGTATAATGAACATTATACCGGGAGGCGTTATGGTTAAACTATCTGTATTGGTATACAATGATACTAACAAAATAGATACTATTAAAAGTCAATCGTTAAAGAGTATTGAGATTATACGGCTAAAGCCAGAGGATTTTAAAAATATTCCAGAAATGTTGAATGAGGGTATAAACTCTTTTAAGGGGGAATATTTTACTATATTTTCAGGCATTGAACTACTTCCGACTGCCTATGAAGAAATGGTGGCAAGTCTGGATAAAAAAGAAGATATGGCTATGGCATACTCGGATTATTTTGAGGTCTATCCTGATGGAACAAAGAAGGAGAGAATTCTTAGAGATTACGATGGTGACTGGACTGAGAGGTGTGAGTTTGGGCACTTAAGGGTTTACAGAAAGAGTTGCATAGAAGAAGTTGGTGGCTGGAGTGAGAAGTATAATTTTCAATATGAATATGACCTACATCTCAAGTTATCTGATAAATATGGATTTTATCATCTCAGGAAGCCTCTATATAATTATTATCTCAGATTAGAAGAAGTAGAAGCCAGAGAGGTCGGTGCATCAAAACTCTACTTTGCTGGAAAAGGAAAATATGGTGGTTTTTCTTATCTTTACTACTCAAAAAAAGAAGAAAAAGAAATTGAGGAAGCGTTCAAGTCTATGCTGAAAAGACGGGGAATTTACCTCTCCCATAAAAATAAAGAGATAGCCCAAGACAAGGGAAGAGGGTATGGAGTAACGGTTTCTGTTATAATTCCGGTCTACAACCGGGAAGATTATATATCCAGAGCAATTGAAAGTGTCTTAAATCAGATACTTACTGATTTCGAGGTCATCTGTGTAGATAATGGAAGTACAGATAGAACCAAAGAAATCATAAGACAGTATGTGAAGAAAGATAACAGAGTAAGACTTATAGAAAATTATAAGAATATTATTGCCTATTCTTTCAATCTCGGTATAGAGGCTGCAAGGGGTGAATACATTGCACAGCTTGATTCTGATGATGAGTATTGCCCCGAGACCCTTGAGAATATGGTCAAGTATTTGGATTCCCATCCGAAGTGTGGTCTGGCAATTTCTTACTATGAATTAATGGATAAAAATGGTAAGACATTGAAAGAATTCGGAATAGTCAAGCATTTAGAGTACGATAGAAATAACATCCTGAGGGTAGATGGTGCAGGTGCTGTGAGGGTTTGGAGAAAGAAGGTAGTTGATGAATTTGGTAGATTTGATGTAGAAAATTTTGGTAGGTATGCAGAAGACTATGACCTGATATTGAAGTTGTCAGAAAAATATGAAGTGGGAAGGGTTCATAAGGTGCTTTATAGATATAGAAGACATCCTGGTAATACAGACAATCTCTTAGATGCTGAATTAAAGGTAAGAAACAAGAATCTCGCAAGACGCATGGCAGCAAAAAGAAGGATAGAGATTAATAAAAGAATTGCAAATTAACAATCTTTGTGCCCTTTGTGGTGAAAAAATGTAGGCACGCCTGCCTGACGGCAGTCAGGATTTTAAATCGTGCCAGCACAAATTAAATTTGTGCCTACAATAAATAAATCATTCGTGTAATTCGTAGATTCGTGACATTCGTGTTCTGTAAAAGAAGATGTATAAAAAAATAGATAAAGAGATTAAAAAGAGGTTAGAGAGGGTAGTGGGGGAGAGCCTGATTTGCGACCCTGAAAAGATGTATGACTATATGGGTGATGAACTTGCGGATGCTTCATTGAAAAAGACGCCGGAAGTAGTTGTACAGCCAAAAAACACCAAAGAAATCGCAGATGTTTTAAAACTTACCAATGAGGAAAATATTCCGGTCACACCAAGAGGTGGTGGAACTGGTTTGTGTGGTGGATGCGTTCCATTATATGGTGGAATAGTCTTGTCTCTTGAGAAAATGAACAGGGTTCTTGAAATAGATAGAAATAATATGCTGGCTGTGGTAGAGGCTGGTGTGACATTGGGTAACTTCTATACTGAAGTAGAAAAAGCAGGCCTTTTCTTCCCACCCCATCCTGGCGAAGAAGGTGCTCAACTTGGTGGTTTGATCAGCACGAATGCAAGCGGAGCAAGGGCTGTTAAATATGGAGGAATACGGAACTATATAAAGGGATTGGAAGTCGTCTTGCCCCAAGGGGAGACGGTAACTATGGGTGGCAAGTATATGAAAAGCAGTACAGGTTATAGTTTATTGAATCTAATAATAGGTTCTGAAGGAACACTGGGTGTCATAACTAAAGCGATTATAAGTCTTTTACCAAAATCACCTGTTATGTATACGCTTATTGTTCCATACGATAGTTTAGACGATGCAATAACGACTGTGCCTGAAATACGCAAGAAGGTTCTACCTTTAGCAGTTGAATTCATTGAAAATGATGTTATCCCTCCCACTGAAAACCTATTAAATAAGAATTGGCCCTGTAAGGGTAATGCATATTTAATGATAATAGTAGATGGCACAAGTGAAGAAGAGGTGCTTGGCGTATCTGAATCTATTGCTAGCATCTGTATAAAACATAATGTAAGAAGTTTAGATGACATTGCCTTTGCTGATACTAAAGAGAAGCAGCAGAATATTTTAGATATAA
>PEYP01000104.1:596-1404 GCA_002774315.1 Candidatus Stahliibacteriota bacterium CG08_land_8_20_14_0_20_40_26 | reverse complement strand
CCTTATGAAAGTAGGAACAAAAGATGGTAAGTTAGACGAAAAAGAAACCAAGGGTTGGAAAGATAAATATCCGCCTGCACGGAGAGAACTTCATGAAGAAGCAAAGAAACTCGGTGGAATAGTTTCTGGAGAACATGGAATAGGATTGTCAAAAATGGAGTACCTACCTATATTTGTTGAACCTACACAAATTGAGTTAATGAAAGGGATAAAGAAATTGTTTGATCCGAATAATATACTTAATCCTGGCAAAATATTTGGTAGGGGTTCAATATATTGAACCCCTACAAGAGGGATTATTATGAAAATACTAAATATCTTATTTATTCTCATTGGCTTGAGTCTTACACAAAGTCCTGAGGCCAAGCTGCGGGAAAGTATTGAGCTTGCAATAGAGCAAAAATTTGATGAGAAGGTTGTAGATTTGGTCTTTGGTGTAAATGAAACTGAAGAGAGTATATATCTCAGGATTTTTGTTACTTCCGATAAGATAAGATTTGCAGATGAGAAAGGAATTACGCTATCTGAGATAGCTTGCCCTAAAGACTCCAAGACAGTGTTCTCTAAAGAGGGACATTTCGTTGGTATTGTGGAGTGCAGTAGATTGCTACTGCAAAAGCAAGCTTTTGCACTCCAGGAAATCAGATTTAATGTATTCAATGAGAGAGGAGGGTGGTTATTGGAACTAAAAAGAACGCGGGAATATGACTATCCTCTTCCGAGTTTTCATATCTCTCCCAAGAATGGCTCTATAGTCCTGAGCGACGGCCCAGAGGGTATGCTTTATTTTTATGATAATAAAGGAGAT
>PEYP01000104.1:0-565 GCA_002774315.1 Candidatus Stahliibacteriota bacterium CG08_land_8_20_14_0_20_40_26 | reverse complement strand
ATGTAGCTTGCTGTTTTTCATCTGACGGCAATTATTTCGTTGTAAACGCATTAAAAAATTACGACACTCCGCAGGAAGAGGGTGAATCTTATATCATACTGTTTGACAGCTCTGGCAAGGAAATATGGCGTAAACTACTCAAAGAGAGGATAAGCGCAAATACAGAAATTTCACCTTCAGGCGACTACATCCTTGCCAGCGGCTATAAGGTAAGTAACAAACTGAACATTGAGAGCAAATCTACTTTTTTACTCGATAAAGATGGAAAAACGATTTATAGATACCCCTGGCTATTTACTCAGGCGGTATTCTCTTCAGATGGTAGATACCTCGCACTGGGAGAAAAGAATAGGGTGAGGCTGATTGAAACAGGGGGCGGCGAAGTTCTCTGGGAAGAAGAGTTCACCAAAAGGGTCAGGGCTCTTGATATTTCCCAATCCGGGTCAATTCTGATAGAAACAGCAAATGGAAGATACGAAAGTGGTGTCTTTGTTTTTTACAACCCAATAATTACTGTAATTGCACCAAGTAAAATAAAGGTCTATAAGAAAGAATTCACTGATTC
>PEYP01000072.1 GCA_002774315.1 Candidatus Stahliibacteriota bacterium CG08_land_8_20_14_0_20_40_26 | reverse complement strand
TTTCTTGTCAAATGGTGCCTTATCGTACTTTGGAGACGCAAACCTTAAGAAATACCACGATGAACAGGCAAATCCACTCATTGTATCTGTTTCTCTCTTCGCGTCACGACCACATACCGGACAGGTGGTATGAATAAATTCAGAAATGCCTGCCAGTGGAGATTCTCCTGTGCCAGATGGTTTGTAGTCGTCAACATCTGGCAATAGAACAGGGAGGTCTCTCACAGCAACTTCACCACATTTTTCACAGTAAACTATGGGTATAGGTGCGCCCCAGTATCTTTGACGAGATATAAGCCAATCTCTAAGTCTATAGTAAGTTACTCGTTCTCCTATACCAAGACCCTCTATATATTCTATAATCTTCTGCCTGCCCTCATCTGATGAAAGATTGCTAAAATCAGCTGAGTCCACCATAATGCCTTCTCCTGTATATGCGCACTCCATATTTTCATTCTGTAGCCCGTGTTCCGTGTTTTGTATTACAACTTTTATCGGAAGTTTATACTTTTTTGCAAAAATAAAATCTCTCTCGTCATGTGCTGGAACCGCCATAATCGCACCAGTAGCATATGTAGATAAAACATAATCAGCGAGATAGATAGGAATTGTCTCATTATCTAATGGATTTATCGCGTAACTACCTGTAAATACACCTAAGGGTTCCTTCTCTTTCGAAAGCCTCTCTATCTCCGACTCTTTTTCAACCATCCGCATAAATTTATCTACTTCATCCCTCCTATTAGGACTCACGAGTTGTCTTACTATTGGATGTTCCGGTGACACCGCCACGTATGTCATACCATATATTGTATCCGGTCTTGTGGTGAACACGCCTAACTTTGTTTTTAATTTAGTTACGGGTATTTCAAATTCTACACCTTCACTATATCCTATCCAGTTTTTTTGCATCTCCACTATATTTTCAGGCCAGTCAACCAGTTTAAGGTCTTTAAGTAGTCTATCGGCATACGCGGTTATCTTAAAAAACCACTGTTCTTTTTCTATTTTTTTAACCTCTGTATGACATCTCCAACAGGTATTACCCTCCACTTCTTCTCTTGCAAGCACTGTCCCACATTTTGGGCAGTAATTTACAAAAGATATCGCTTTATATGCAAGTCCTTTATCATACAAAAGAAGGAAAAACCATTGTGTCCATTTATAGTAATCAGGAGTGGATGAATTTATTTCTCTTTCCCAGTCGTATGAGAGACCAATTATAGAAAGTTGTCGTTTGTAATTTGTTATATATTTCGGAACTGTGATTTTTGGATGGAGTCCTTTATTTATTGCCTCATTTTCTGCTGGAAGCCCAAATGCATCCCATCCCATCGGATGGAGAACATTATATCCTCTCATTCTCTTATACCTTGAAATCACATCTGTTGGTATATAATTACGTAGGTGTCCAACAGAGAGACCATCCCCTGATGGATATGGAAAAAAATCTAAACAATAAAACTTCGGTTTATCTTTAATTGTGGGTGTCTTATAAAGTTTCGTCTCCTGCCATACCTCTTGCCATTTTTTATCTATTTCTTTTTGATTATACTCTCTCATAACTTGCCTGACGACAGTCAGGTTTTAAATATCTATTATTACTAATACTAATAAATCTATAATAAAATATTAGACTATATAGTAGGGTGTGTGGAATTTGGGATAACGAGAGGTATCTATATAATCCTTTAAGAGTTACTTTAAATTTGATGTATGTGGAGAAAGTGTTTAAAAAGTAGTAGTTATCTACATCTTTATATTTTTAAGTTTTTTTATAATATGGTCTATATCAATTTTTATCTCGTTACTTTTAGTTATTAAAGATCTTATTTTTTCATAATCATGTAGTATAGTTGAATGGTCTCTTCCACCAAAACCTTTTCCTATAGCCTTTAAAGATAAATTAGTATACTCTCTTGAGATATATATAGCCACCTGTCTTGGGAAACTCAAGGATTTTACCCTTCTTTTTCCCCTTAATGCCTGTGGTGTCACGCTATAATGATTTGATACAACTTCTTGAATCTTTTCTATGGTTATCTTATTAGTCTTCTCTTTTCCAAGAATATCATCCAGTATCTGTTTGGAGGATTCTAAAGTTAGTGGTGTATCAGTAAGCGATGTAAGCGCCAAAAGTGTAACGAGTGCGCCTTCTAACTCCCTTATATTTGATTTTATCCTCTGGGCAATATAGAGTAATATATCATTTGATACAGTTGCTCCGGCTAATGCCGTCTTCTTTTTTAGAATAGCAACCCTTGTCTCAAAATCAGGGGGTTTGAGATCACAGACCAGCCCCCATTGAAACCTTGATAATAATCTTTCCTCTATACCTTCTATCTCTATAGGAGGTCTATCGGATGTCATAACAACCTGCTTGTCCTTGTCGTATAAAGAATTAAATGTATGAAAGATCTCTTCCTGTAACCCCTCCTTATTTTGTATAAACTGCATATCGTCAATAAGAAGAATGTCTTTGCCTCTGTATCTCTTTTTAAATTGTATGGTTACTCCGTTCTGTATTGCATTCACCATCTCGTTTAAGAACTTCTCACATGATGTATAATACACCTTTAAATCAGAATGATTATCTCGTACATAGTTTCCTAATGCCTGAAGTAGATGGGTCTTACCAAGACCAACTGCTCCATATATAAATAATGGATTATACGCCTGTCCCGGAGACTTTGCAACAGCGAGTGTAGCAGCATGTGCGAACCTGTTCCCGGAACCGACTACAAAGGTATCAAACGTATACCTTTTCTGGAGATTATATCCATCTACATGGTAGAGCGTTACCTTCCTCGATGTAGGTGCGATTCTCTTTTCTACCGGGTTAAATTTTATAGAGATGGTATCTCCGACGATACTGTCAAAAGCGCTATCTATAATATTACGGTAATGCTCCTCAATCCAGTCAACAAAAAACATATTTGGAACATCCACAAAAAGAGAGTTTCCTTTTATAGATACCCCTTTTGTGGGTTCCAGCCATGTTTTAAAGGATTGAGGTGGAATTTTACTGCTTACAATGGATAATACCTCATTCCATAATTCCTTTGCCTTATCCGGTTGAATTTTTTCCACAGGAATAACTCCAATTACAATATTGACATACCATCAAAATCCACAAACTTATCCACAAACTTATCCACAAACTGCTTAAAAAATAACTTCTTGTTATATAAGATGTTACAGGTAACTCTCGGCAAAATAAAAGGGTTTATAAACAAACAATTGTAACATACCATATTTTTCATATATAAGATATATTTTCATATTTTTTTAATAATAGTATTTATAATATAATATAATAAAAAAACAGATTTGTCAAGAAAAAAATTCTTATTTCTACTTGACTTTTTACTAAAATCAGGTTATACTTCATTTTATTACCTATCCCCGAAAGCGGTGTTTAACGGATGCGTAAGATAGAAAAAGTAAACATTATATTGGTTTTTCTGCATGAACGATATCAGGAGAGATACAGCACCCAATCTCCTTTTCGCGTGCTTGTGTCAACTGTCCTCTCCCAGCGCACGAGAGATGAAATTACGGATATTGCAACAGAGAGACTGTTTTCCTTGTATGATACCCCTCAAAAATTGGTAGATGCATCCCTTTGGGAGATAGAAGATAGGATAAAGCCCGTTGGTTTCTATCACACAAAAGCAAAGAGATTGAAGGAGATCTCATCGATACTCATACAGAGATACAACGGCAATGTTCCAGGGGATATTGATGAACTCCTCTCCCTACCGGGAGTTGGAAGGAAAACTGCAAATTGTGTTCTTGTTTACGGATTTGGTATCCCTGCCCTTGCAGTTGATACACATGTCCACCGGATATCAAACAGGGTAGGATTGGTTGATACCAGAAACCCCCACGACACAGAGGTTGAATTATCAAAGATCGTTCCTAGAGAAGAATTTGGATTTCTTAACACATCTATGGTTCGTTTCGGCAAAGAGATCTGTAAGCCAC
>PEYP01000026.1 GCA_002774315.1 Candidatus Stahliibacteriota bacterium CG08_land_8_20_14_0_20_40_26 | reverse complement strand
GAACGATCATTCGCCTGTATTCTCTACATTTATTCATAAAACCTCCATCTTTTTCATTTTTCCTCTCAAACATGCCTTTGCCCTGAAAAGATAAGTCTTCACTGTCCCCATTGGGATTCCCATAATTTCGCTTATATCGTTGTACGAAATCCCCTCAAAATAATAAAAGTTTAACACCATCCGATATCTCTCGGGCATCGAATCAACCAGGGCATACAAAACTTGTTCTCTCTCTTCCTTCAATACCATTTTCTCAGCATCAAGACCGTTGCTGGAGAGGTCAAACATACTATCCAACGGCTCGTAGGCTTCGAGTGAATCCCTTTTTGCCTTTCTGATGTGATCCAGACAGTGATTGTAGGCAATCCTGTACATCCAGGTCGAGAGCTTGGACCTCTCATCAAACCGCTGAATATTCTGGTAAACCTTGACAAATATATCCGCCAATAGATCATCAACTTTATTTTTGTTGTATACCATCCTGTTCACTATTGTATAAATCATATTCTTGTACTCGGTGAGAAGTTTCTCAAATGCCCGTTTATCACCACTCTTCAGTCTTATTACGAAGTCTTTATCTATTCTTTATTCATAATTATAAGACGAGCAAATTCCTCCTTTGTTTCAAGTATAACAAAAATTTTTTTAAAAGTCAAGAATTTTTTGAAACAATTACCAAAATATTCAGTCAAAGTATAATGAGATGAAAGAAACCACAGAGAGTATAGAGTTGCAACCGCAGAGGCCGCAGAAAACGCTGAGAGAAAAAGGATATAGAACTCTGTGGTTCCCCTGTTAAATAAACTACCAAGAGTGATTACTTGCATTTAATTTTGTAACTATTTAACAGGTTGAATCCAAATAAAGACTTTGATAATTTCACAGTGATTTTATTTTTCTCTTAAATTCTCTTCCAATCCCTGTTTTTAACCGCTAGACTTCAATGTAGAAAGGCTAAAAGATGGAATAAAGAGATTAATTTTGTAAGAGTTCACAGATGAAAAGTGATTAAGAGATTAAGTTAATTGAGTGATTAAGGCGTAGACTATTCAAATTAACTAAATTAACTGAATTAACCTAATTCACTAATTTATTGATCTCTGTGATTAATTTTTTACATTACCTTAACAAAACAAAGGAGGAAAGATGGATGTTGCTATTATTGGGTTGTTCATACCCATAATAGCCATTGTTATGAGCCTGCTCATTCCGATAATGGCGCTCTATTTCTGGTATCGTGTCCGAATGCAGAAGAGCAAGGAAAGGATGTTGGCGATTGAAAAGGGGGTTGAGCTCCCTCCAGAGCCCGTACCCGCCGTTAAACCAGCTACGCCTCTGGATAGTCTGCGAAGAGGGTGTGTATGCCTTGGGATTGGAGTGGCACTGATTATCTTCACGCTGGTTGCCAATGTCTCCGAGTGGTTTATGGGTGGGGGATTAATTGTCGCATTCGTTGGTGTGGCGCTAGTCATCTGGTATCGTATTGCAGCCAGAAAAGAAGAGGAATGAGAAATAGACTGATATTCGTTACCCCCCGCCTATGACGGGGGGTAACCGACCAGAGTGCCCGAACGTGCTGGTTGGGCACTGTTTACAGTGCCGATAAAATTTCCTTGATCGTATAGGAAACTATACATTGACATGGATTTAAAGAGATCGAAAGAGACTTTCGAAAATCTTCTTTTTCTTCTTGATACTACTATGAAAGTATAAAACACGAATATCACGCCTGCCTGCGGTAGGCAGGAATTAACAAATTGCACGAATTTCTTTTTATTTAAACCACAAAGCACACAAAGAGAAGCTATTTATTTTTTAAACTTTGTGTCCTTTGTGAACTTTGTGGTAAATTGCGCCATCTCGCACAGGGACGAGCCCTGTCCCCACATGGGTAGTCACTGTGGCCAGATACTTTTTCCTTGACAGGGATTTTAAGAGACCTGTGGTGAACGAAGTGAATCCATTGGAAGAGATTCTTCTTTTTTGTTTCTTATTTTTTGTCTCATAAGTTCTCTTTCCTGCCTGCCGGCAGGCAATCCCTATTAGATTTCTCTTTTTTCTTGACAAACAGTGCAATGTGTGGTAAAATTGTAACCACAGAGATGGTAGTATCTTAACCGCAGAGAACGCAGAGGCCACAGATGGTTGAAATGTAAAACTTTAGCCACGGATTACACAGATTACACAAGATTATAAGAACACAAATACCACGCCTGCCTGCGGTAGGCAGGAATTATACAAATTGTCACGAATAAAATTTATTTGTGTAGTTCGCATTTTTCGTGTAATTCGTGTTAAAAAAATCACTGTAATCCGTGTTACTATTTTTGATTTGGCTTTACGGGGGGATTTATGAAAAGGATTATCGCTACAGTTTTGATATCTATTTCCACATATCTTTTCTCTGGTGAGGTTTCATTTCCCAGAACACCAGCACTCTCACCAGACGGGGAAAGAATTGCATTTTCATATGAGGGTGATATATGGGTTGTACCAGACAGCGGCGGTAGAGCAGTAAGATTTACAAGCAAGGGGTATAATTGCAGACCTATGTGGTCGCCTGACGGGAAATATATTGCCTTCAACTGCGACAGAAATAAAAATTTTGATGTATATGCTATATCTCTTGACAACGGTTTTCTTAAGCAGGTTACTTATTATACGGGAGATGATATGTTACAGGGATGGGATCCCAGAACAGGCAATATACTCTTTACTTCAAAGAGAGAACTCTCCCATCGTGGCACCGTACCATATACGATAGGGCTTACAGGGGGTAACCCAAGACCTGTTCTGGAGTTTATTGTGTCTGATATCAGTGTTTCAAAGGATGAAATGATAGCCTTTACAAGAGGATATTACTCCTGGTGGAGAAAGGGATATAGGGGTTCTGCTTCAAGCGATATATGGATATCCGAGGGGGACAGCGTCTATCTTCTGTTTGGAGAACATACGGAGCACAACGATGGTTATCCAATGTGGGGTGATTCGGGCATTCTGTATTTTCTCTCTGACAGAAACGGCACTTCCAATATTTATAGGTATTCCTTTGCAACGGGTGAACTTCAGCAACTTACATATTTTGAGGACGATGGAGTGAGATACCCTGCAATAGACGGTAGAGGTGAAAGAATTGTATTTGAGAGAGGTTTTGGCCTCTACATGCTTGATACCCGTACACTTAAGGTAAGGGACATAGAGATAGAAGTAATAGAGGAGGAATGGAAAGATGAGTGGCTTACAGAATGTAAGGATATAAGTGAATTTGCTACATCAAATGGCGTGGTGGCGTTCATCCTACGAGGGGATGTATATGTGGGAGATACCTCAGGGGGTAAGGCAAGAAGGATTACTGATTGCTCTGCCAGGGCAATGGACCTTGAGTTTGTAGAAGAAGGAGAAGTACTGTATTTCGCATCCGATAGAGACGGGAATTATGATATATACAGAATAAAAAGTTCAGACAAGGACATGAAAAGGCTTGATATTTCTTTATCTTTAAAGGAAGAGAAGATAATATCAACATTCTTTGATGAACATACGCCTAAGGTTTCACCTGACGGAAAGAAAATAGCATTTATAAGGAATCGGGGAAAACTAATAGTGTACGATCTTAAAAGAAAGAAAGAGAGACTGCTGTCTGAGGAATGGAGAGTAGGCGAATATGAGTGGTCTCCTGATAGCAGATGGATAGCATACAGGGGGGAGAATTATATAGATGATATCTATGTAGTGAATGTTGAGACAGAAGAGGTCTGGAACATATCGAAACATCCCGATCCAGATATCTGCCCTGTATGGTCGGGCGATGGGAGGATGCTTGCGTTCTCATCGGAGAGGGAGGGTGATGAATACGATATATGGTGGGTATACCTGCGAAAGGAGGATGATGAGAAGACAGAAGAGGACTGGAAGAGAGAAAAGTTGATTACAAAGAAAGACAGTATTCCTTGTGTAAAGATAGATTTTGAGGATATAGACAAAAGGGTAAGGAGAGGAACAAAACTGCCAGGAGATGCCATTATATTCTCCATATCCCCTGATAATGAGAGATTCATATTCAGGAGCAATCACACAGGTAAGGCAGACCTTTATACTATAGGAAAGAAGAACGGTGACCTGAAGCCTTTGACTACAGGAGGTGTGGAACCTGAACAGGTGGTGGTAGAAGATAATAAGGTCTACTACCTCTCTAAAGGGAAGATAAGAAGAACAGATATGGGGGGTAAGGAAGGAGAGGGGATAGATTTTGATATAAGAGAGAAGATAGATATAAAAGCCGAAAGAGAACAGATGTTCGGTGAGGTGTGGAGGACGCTTAGAAACGAGTTCTATGATGAGGATTTTCATGGGGTTGACTGGAACAGTATGTATGATAAATACAGGGAGCAGGTGCTCAGAATGAAACATCCATATGAGTTCAGAAATGTGACAAGACTTATGCTGGGTGAACTCAACTCATCTCATCTCAGTATATACAAGGTTCCAGAATTGCTACCCATTTCTACAGGAATGCTTGGAGTGGTATGGGACTATAACTACAAGGGAGGAGGTGTTAAAGTTAAGAGGGTGATAAAGAACTCGCCAGCAGATAGGGAGGAGAGTAGACTCTATGAGGGAGATGTCATATTAAGTATAGATGATGTAGATATTGGAAGGGATAACATATACAGAATTATGGAGGGCAAGTCGGATGAACTTGTAAGATTGCGGGTGCTGGATAGGAAAGGCAAAAAGAGAGAAGTGCGGATAAGACCTTCAGGTATAGACGAAATCGGCAAATGTCTTTACGAGGAATGGGTGGATGAGCAAAAGAATATGGTGAAAGAATTCTCTAGCGGAAGATTGGGGTATATCCACATACCACATATGGGATGGGCATCTGTAGATAAATTCCAGCAGGAAGTGTACAGACAGGGACTTGGAAAAGACGGGCTCGTTATCGATGTGAGGGACAATTCGGGTGGGTGGATCGCCGACTATCTCCTGATGATGCTTGATACAAGGGTTCATTCTTATACAGTTAGAAGGGAAGACAAACCAGGTTATCCCATATCCGAGAGATTGCCTTACTATGTATGGACAAAGCCCTCTATAGTACTTATAAATGAGAAGACAGTAAGTAACGGCGAGATATTTGCCCATGCATATAAGACGCTTGGCATAGGTAAACTCGTTGGCAACAGGACGCAAGGAGGCGTAATCAGTACTGGCACGAAAACTCTCAAGGACGGGACGGTGTTTACGGTTCCAGGAAGGGGATGGTATAGGATAAATGACGATGTGAACCTGGAGGGAGGAGGTGCTGTTCCAGATTACTGTATATATAATCCACCATACGAGGACACACAACCCGCTGACGAGCAACTGAAGAGAGCGGTGGAGATACTGCTTAGTAGCCTTTCTTCTGAATAACAGATATATACATTGCCGTATCTGATTCTATAAATTTCTTGACTGACCATCTGGTATCGTTAAGCATCGCCTTCATTTCTTCTTGAGATACCATCAAATAGTCAATCCATGGATCTGCGTAGATTTTATATCGTATTCTGAGCCTTATTTGACCCGCCATTCTTCCTCTTTTTCAGTTAGATTCGTGGTATTTCAGATGTATAGACTCGTCTGTTTTGTATGGGTCTCTTGTTTCTGCTATTATGAGTGCGTTTTCTGTGGTGATGTTATAGAACCTTTGTAGGAGCCATTTTATTCTTTTCTTATTTGCAAAGAGTCCAAAATTATTACCAAGCATAAGTATCGTATCAAATTTACCTAGATCTCTTCCGATTTGTGTGATTGGCAATACTTTTGCCTTTTTCAACCCTCTGAGTTTACAAGCCTTGATTGCCAGTGGGGATATATCCGTTCCTAATACATCCAATCCTCTTTCTTGAAGATATATTGAATGTCTTCCTACACCGCATCCTATGTCAAGAACCCTCCCCTTGGTATATTTCAATGCTTTTTTTTCATGTTCAGGCCAGTCAAGATATTCTGCAAAATATCCTGCGATTCTTCCCGCCTCTATGAGGCCGTCATCTCTTTCTATGATGATAGACTGACCCTTGCCTTTTAAATAATCATACAACCCATGTCCGAATGCATCATCAAAATCTGACATAATTGCTCCCTTTCTTTAGGTGCGTCGCCTGCCTTATTTCTTCCTCATCCCCTTGAGTCGGTTTAGAGCTTCCCCATATTTCTTGCTTCCTTTAGCCCACTCGTTAAATTTCTCGCATGGAAAATCAACACATTCACAGCAAAATTCTAACCTCTTCTTATCAACACAACATTTGAATATCCAACAGTCTGGAGACCAGTGTTTTGTTCTGTCACCCTTACAACCAGAGCAACGGATGTCCTTGATCTTTACCTCGGTATCTCTTTCTTTTTTAAACCAGTCTACAATTTGCTGTGCTATTTCAGGATTGTTTGGTGCCTGAAGGATATCACATCCATTGCAGTCCAATCCACAAACTGCAATCATCTGGTTCCCTTTGGCCATACTTAACCCCCTCTGCTTCTTTTGTTATGTAAGACATCAACCACAGAGGTCACAGATAGAACATTTATTTTCTCTGCCTGTCTACCCTGCCTGACGGTAGGCAGGCGACAGGTAGAGAGGGACAAATCGCTTTTAACCTGTCTACCGATAGGTAGATATGTGTTAGGCGAAGCGGCGGACTTTCCCCCGCTATCTCAAGCTAAAGCATTCTTTACTTTCCAAACCCTGCACCGCCAAAGATTAAATGGATATAAGGACCCGTAACTCCAATATCAGGACCGCCCAAAACATCCATATCTCCCATTTTCCAGTCCGCCTGGGTGGGGGCATAAGTGTATCCTGCTCGAATGCCAAAAAGTAATCCACCTTCCCCTTTTTCATCTTCACCAAGTTTCAAAAAATAATCCAGGCCTGCTCCAAATTGAAGTAAGATACTACCTGTCGAGATGTTCGCTTCCCTACCAGGATTGTCTAATATCTCATCAAAGGTAGGTGTAACACCCCTTTCTAAGATTCTCAAGTCAATGCCACCACCTCCTAATCCAACTATCGGAAAGAGCCTAAAACTCTTCTTCGACAAAAGCACATAGCCTACATCGAAAAATCCATAGCCAGCACTAACCGAGGCTTTCAAGGTATCGCTAAAAATGGCTTGTTGAGAACCATGTCCTTCACCACCGAGTAGAATCTTCTCACCGATTATTCCATAGCCTCCACCACCGAAAGAAATGTTGTTCTTCTCCAGAGCTTCAAACCCTTTGGCTTCCAACTTCGTGCTGAGTTCTGCCAAATTAAGCCTGTTCATCCCGAACATGAAACCGCCTCCACCACCGCCTTTTACCGCTCCTTCGTTACTGTAAGCTAATGTAGGAGCGATAAACGCCAAAACTACCAAAGCCACAATAGTCACTGCAACTTTACCCTTCACGCTTTCCTCCTTTTTTGCGGGTGGTGATTGCAGGTTTTTTTCCCGAACATATCCAGCGATCTTATCCCACCCACAATAAAACCCCAGATATGATCGGCTTCGGCTAACTCGTTTATATCTGATAATGTTGGATATACATCCCTGGCACAGAATAAATTTGACACCTTCACCAATTTTAAGCCTCTTCTCAAAGCGATCTTTAACTGACCTATAGTTATTCCTATGGATAGAACTATTATCGTTTGGTCTCGTTGTTCCTTCAGTGATTTCAAGGTATTATAAAAGGGATGTTAGAACACTATCTAATTATCAATGGTTTCCTGGTTGCATTGTATCCTTCAACCTCAAATCTCAAAAAATAGATGCCAGACGAGAGACTTCCCGAGTTTATCCTGATTTTGTGGTAACCCGTAGCTTTGGTAGCTTTGCAGATTGATTTTACCAACCTTTATACTCTTGCTCTCTCATAGTCGCAGACTGGTGACATATCGGGCATACAGTCTTGTAGTCTCCATAGCCCCCACCACCTGAGCAAGATATGCATAATCTGGCACCACATTTGTCGCAGATTCGCATCTTTTCGCCAAAAAGGAACTCTCTACCGCACTTATCACATTTTAATTTATCCATTTCTCCTCCTATTATATCTTGTGGTAGTGTCAACCACAAAACAGGAAACTTGAGAGAACTCGCCCTCGTTTCCTGCCTCGTCATAGGCTCTAACTCTCCAGTAATAGAGATATTCATCCAGAGTGAGTGTATCGTAAGTTACATTCGTTGTATCAGTAATTGGTGTATTGAAGTTTAAGGTCGTATCCACCTGAAGGATATAATGAATGGGAGAAGACTTTGAGCCTGTATTATGCTCACTTGACGCAAGGCTTAAGCCTTGCCCTACATTACTGCCTACTCCACACTGCTTACTGCCTACTGTTCCCTTTGCTACCTCACTCCACTCAAAAGCAATCGCATTATCGTTGAGCCAACTACTATCTGGTGGTGAAATAAGGGCAGGAGTACCAGGTGAGTGTGTGTCTATCTCAAAGTACCATACTGATGACCAATCACTTTGATTTTCTGCCCTATCCACTGCCTTCACTCTCCAGTAATAAGTTGTATCAGCGAGTGTAGTCGTAAATGTAGTATCAACTGAAGTAGTTTCAACCAGTCCCTGTGAAAAGCCACTGTTCAGAGCATAGTGGAGAATATAATGGTCAACGCTACCCGGCTTATTAGCGTTCCAGATGAAGTTGACTATGTCATCGTTTAAATAACTATTATCAGAAGGTGAGAGTAATGTGACCATAACAGGAAGAATCACTCCTCCTTGGCGATAGACTGATAAGCCTCCACTCATACCATTATTTTGCCCGATCCATTTGTTTCCACTGCTATCAATAACAATACTTCTGACAATATTGCTTACCAGCACACGATTTTCTATTATCTCACAGTTAACTCCGTTAAACTTTAAAAATTCCCTGTCATCAATCCCACATCTTGGTATTCCAAGCCACAAATTATCTTGAGCATCAATAGCAATGGCATTGATAGCGAGGGGAACTCCGGAATTTTCTGGAGTATAGATTGTCCAATTTTCTCCGTCAAACTTTGCTAATCCCTCTGGGGTCGCGATCCAGATGTTGCCTTTCGTATCAACAGCCAGAGCCCTAACTGCATTATTTGGTAGTTCAGAGTTATCTGTGTTATACACTATAAAATTGACTCCATCGAATTTTGCTAAACCACTCTCCCAGGTTCCGATCCATATATTTTGTTCCGGGTCAACAATAAGAGATGAGATTGTAGGAGAGGGTAGAGAAGAATTCTCTTGGCCGAAGTACATCCACTCAGGATTTAAGGGTAGCATTTGTAAGGAAGGACACAAAAAAAGATTCCTTGCTTGCATTTGACCTCTGTTAGTTCTATAACAAACCTGGGTAAAATAGTAAGCTTGACTTGAAATATTTTTCACTGTCCAAGAACCCATCCACCGGCCGTCCTTTTTTGTTCCCTCTACTAATTCAAGGTCGAATACAATCCTACCTTTATCTGTTTCAATCGATACTGTTACTGTTTCTATTTCTCCTTCTGGATCTGAATCCGCTACCCAGACTGAAAAATATTGTTCTTCGCCTTCCTTTACCTCTTTGTAAGGGTCAATAACTAAATCTTTGTAAAAGTAGGGATCGCTAACCGCTAGCCCCCAATATTTCATACTAATTATACTTGCTCGATCAGACCAATCCTGGGTATGACCCAACTGAGGATAAGTTCTTTCCCAGGTTGCTCCGTAACATAGGCCAGCCAGAGCAGCTATCGCTCCAATAACTACAAATTTCTTCATATTTCCCTCCATTAAAAATAGGGACAGCGATCATTTATTTATTCTTCTTTGGTCTTCCTATCGGTTTTGGCTTCAGTGCTCAATTTTTGGCATCTTGCCCAGGATTTTTGCATGGGTTGTGTGGTAAAGAATCTTTACCCTTTCTCTACCTTATGTGTTATCTACCTGTCGGCAGATAGGTGTAAAGGCCTGGAACTTGGTTGCCTTTTCACTTCATTACATACCTTTCTACCTATCAGTAGAGAGGCTGAATTTTAAATAAAAAATCCCTCAAAATGTGGGCCACACTCGAGGGATAATAAGTTGTTAAGAATGTTATTTAGATATCCATTTTGCTTGAAATCCGGAAACCACCAAAATATAGAGAAAGAAGAAAACATATTCTTACTCCCTTTTGATTATTTAGTTTTAGAATCGAAACAATAATAAGTCAAGAGAAACTAACTGTAATTTTAGACCATCTTCAATGTTAGTCTCTTAATTACCTTATAATCAAAAAATTTGTCTTACTAACTTGCTGATACCTGTCTACCGACAGGTAGATTTGCCTCATTAATAATTCTTCGACTTATAAAACCTTACTCTATCATTATTACTGTCTGAATTACAGTTAAAAAATTTACTATCGGGTTTTTATAATTGGGATACCTAAATCCTTACATATTGCTTTTGCAGTGAAAGTATTGAGTTCTTTATGTCTGGGAACAGTCGCAGATTTGCTGGTCACAGGATTGTAAAATAATGTGTGCTTTTTCCCTTTGCGTTCAAGCTCACATCCATTGCTTATTAGATGCCTTAAAAAGTCCTTTCTCTTCATATATTCACAGTCATTTTTTCCTCAATAACTTTTTCATATCCCTCAATAGAGTGTCTGTAGTTCGACTCAATAACCATCTTTATTGCCTCTTTTAAGTTTTCCCTGACCTCTTCTATCGTTCTGCCTTGTGAATGAGCTCCAGGTAATTCCTTGATAAATCCTGCATACCAGTCTTCGCTTTTTACAATAATGGCTGTATAGTTGCTTAACATACCCCTCCCTTGTATAAATTATTGGTCTCTATTCTTTTTAAAACTTCACCATAGGAATAGCTCACTTGACTGTGGTAAGATTTTTCAAACAAGTAAGTTATGATTGAATTTTACAAAGAGCTATGCTTTCTCCAAATCTGCTATACATTATAATACAAAAAATGGTGTCTGTCAAGTAAAAAAACACCGAGCGGCTTACCCTCGGGCATTCGCCACATACCACCACCTGGTTTGGCGCCCGTATCAATAAGCCAGTAGGCGAAATCCTTATTCTCCTTCCCGCTTATCTTCCAGCCAAACAGAGCCTCATAGAACTTCTTTGCTCTCTCTAAATCCCTCGTCCTTATTTCTACCCAATTAAACGGATTTGCCATTATGATACCTCCTTCTTGATTTTATATTCACATAGAGAAGCGAGTGGACATTCGTAACATTTTGGATTCTTTGCTCGACATGTGTTTTTGGCAAGTAGCCACATTAAACCAGAGAGTCTAGCTCGCCTCTCCTCAGGTAAAAAATGCATCAAAGCTTTCTGCACCGCATTGTAATCAGCATCTCGTGCAACTAAACCTATTCGCTTTGTAACTCTTTCAAAATGTGTATCAATGGGTATCACCCTCTGATAGGAGTAGCGGCTGGTTAGAAGCACATCAGCTGTTTTATCTCCTATCCCCGGTAGCTCCATTAACCTCTTTTTCGCTTCTTCCTTGGGAAAATTAAGGACGGTTGATAAGTCACCCCTGAATTTTTCTAAAACGGCTTTAGACAGTTCCTTAATCCTCTTTGCCTTCACATTATAGAGCCCGCCACTTCTAATAGCTTCTTTAATCTCATCTTGCTTTGCCTCTGCAAGAACCTGTGGTGTGATATTGAATCTCGCTCGTAAACCATTATAGGCTCGAATGCAATTGGCTTCACTTGTGTTTTGAGAAAGAACTGTAATTATCAACTTTTTGAATGGCTCTTTGAAAGAATATTCCTCTGGCCATATAGTCTCCCAAAGAGGACCGTATTTCTTCTCTAAAGAATCTATCAGCTTCAAATCTAAAGTTTTCACCTTCGCAGGTCCTTCTTTACGAAATTCTCTTCTCTTTGCCATAGCATACCCCTCAATTCCCGCCTTTCTTCATAAATTGTTCTCTATTTCTTGACGAATTTCATCTTTTGAAGCCCCTAATAACCAGAAGTTAGGCTTGCCGTTTATATAGACACCGTAACTGTGTCCATATTTCCTGCGCACATCCGATGCCAAATCGTTGGTTATCACTTCTTTTATAATTACCTTATCTCCGAATTCAATTAGCGATTCTTTTAACAATTCAACACTCATTAGATTATGTGGACAGGCTCCACTACAAAATATTTCTACTATTACTTTATCAGATACCGACTTTTGGTTATGTGTATTTGCTGATTCTACAAACATAGGCGATTCAACCGACTGAAATGTCTTTAGCATAAGTATTTCTTTAATCTTACCGTTTTGCTCATCAACTATGTTGTAACCCATCTTTGTAAAGAATGAAGCGGGCATCCATCTTGGATGGTTATGAGCTACAACCGCAATTCCTCTGCTCATCTTTTCTGCATCAGCCTCGGCCAATTCAAGTAAAATCCTTCCATAGCCTTTGCTTCTATAACTATCACCTGGAATAATAAGTATGCAATTAATCACAGTAATATCATATCCCAAGATAGGGTCTTGTGCTATTTCTATGGGTAAGTAATCAATAAATCCAACCGGCTTCTCTTCCTCATACGCAATCTTTGCTCTATAACCTAAAGGTAACCTTTTCTTTATCCAATCGATTCTTAATTCTGCGCCCTTAGAGAAACCTCCTTTAACTCTTTCAAGATTTACATCGTTGTTCTTTGCAAACTTTTTAACCCATTCTTCGCAAACACAGGGTTCTACTATATCTTTTAGATTCTTGTCGTTGAGGTTCTTAATTTTCATGTCTATCCACCACCTTTATTGTCCCTACTAAATTTTGCAATAGCGTGTAACGGTACGCGGGTTTACGAAGCTCCGCCTCTGGCGGGGACAATCGCCTGACCTATGTGTTAGGCGAAGATGGCTGATTAACTCTGGGCATCAATATTTTCTGTTCTTGTCGCCCAACATTTCTCCTCCTAAATTCTCTCTCCATATAAAACCAGGTGTCTTGGCAATCCTTTAACCGAAGGCTCTTTACTCAATCTTAATAGCATCTCAGTCACCTGCCTGAAGGATTTTTCATCCCAATTGCAAGATTCTCGAGTTTTTTCTGGGATAGAGAGCAATTCCAGCATACCGCAAACGGCGTAGATCTCGATAACCTTGATTCCTTCCTTCTCAAAGAGCTCCCTTGCCTCTTCCACGCTAACAGCCATGTGTTTCCCTTCATCATGGTAGACATAATTCGATTTTGATCTAAGTAGAGCAAGAGCAGAATCGGGGTCGTCGCGAAACTTACTAATGGCATCACTGCATTTATTCATTAGAAATATTGAAAGCCTTCTTCCCTTCTTTGTCACTCGTATGAGCTCTTTTGCGGCTTCGATCATCCCATCCCAGCAGAGAACAAAATCGAAACTCTCGTCGGCAAAATGAAGTTTGCAAACATCGCACTCCAAGATCTCTACTTTATCTAAGACCCCCTCTCTAAGCAATTTTTGCCTTGCCACATTTAGCATCCCGGGAGAGATATCACATAGAGTAACTGAGTATCCCATCTTCGCCAAAGGGAGTGTTATCCTACCAGTACCGCCAGCAGCATCTAAGATCTTTGCATCTCTGTTTTTTGGGAGATATCCTTTTAGCAGCTCCCACTCCACATGGTGTTCAACGGCACCTTCAAAAGTCTTATACCACTCATCGTATCTATTAACATGCTCGTCCCACCTCTTTCTTATACTTTCAATATCATTAGATCTATCTTCTACCATTTAGACATCTACCTCCTCAACATACCAGCCAATTTCTCCTAACGTCTCGCGTGTTTGCGAAGTGCGAGCAATAGCGAGCATTTTGGTGAGCCCCGAAGGGGCGAACCGCAACCACGCTGATAATAATTACCTATCTGCCGACAGACAGGAAAGGCGTCAAGACCTTCTTTTAACTCAATCAATTCTTAATACCTTCGCTCCCCGAATTTTTCTCTCTTTGAGCTCGAGCAATGCCTTATTTGCCTCTTTTAGTGAAAATTCCTGAACTTCGGGTTTAATGGGAATTTCAGCAGCCAGTTTCAAAAATTCGCTGACATCTCTTCTACCCACATTGGCTACACTCTTTATCTCTTTTTCATGCCAGAGATGAGTTGGATAATCTAACTTTAAAAGATATTCCTTGTCTATCTCTTCTTTGCGAATTGCATTAATAACAAGTCTTCCCCCGCTTTCTAAATTCTTCAAAGCTTCTATTACTGGCTTCCAGACCGGTGTGGTGTCAATCACGCAATCCAGTTTTTCGGGCGGTTTATCTTGAGTGTCTCCCACCCAAATAGCTCCAAGTTCTTTAGCAAAATTTCTTTCTTGTTCACTCCTTGCAAATACGAAGACTTTAGAGTTTGGATATTTGTGTCTTACCATCTTAATTACAAGGTGGGCAGAAGCCCCAAATCCGGTAAGTCCCAGATTTTGCCCATCTTTGATCTCGGTTAATCGCAGTGACCGGTAGCCAATGGCTCCGGCGCATAGAAGGGGAGCTGCTTCTGAATCGGAGAATTCATCGGGAATCTTAAAGGCAAAATCTTCTAAAACGGTAATATACTCCGCATACCCTCCGTTGGCATCCCTACCGGTTGCTTTAAAATTTTCACATAAATTTTCATTGCCTTCAAGACAGAATTTGCATCTTCCGCATGCTGAATAAATCCAAGCTATCCCAACCCTATCTCCAATTTTAAACTTGCCTGCTTTACCGCCGCATTTCTCCACCCTTCCAACGACCTGGTGACCCAAAACAACTGGAAGCCGGGGCGGTGGCGTTCTTCCTTCAATTTCATCCAATTCTGTGTGACAGACACCACATGCCGAAACTTTTACTAAAATTTCTCTCTCTTTCGGAACAGGTTTGGGAAGATTTACCAACTCGAGCGGTCTCTTATTTTCCTTGAGATTGCATATCTTATTCAATACCATTGCTCTCATTTTTGTCCACCTCCCTCTTTTATTGGGGTCAGGCTGAAAAATAGAAATAACTAAAATCCTAACTTTGATTATATAGGTTGTAGTTTTTGCTCTTCAAGATATTCTATCTTCGGTTTTCTCCCAATCTACAAACCTGCCTGCCGCCTGCCTGCCGGTAGGCAGGGTAGGCAGGTATTATTCAGTTTTATCTTTAATTTCCTCAAAAGTTATTTCTATTTTTCAGCCTGACCCCATTTTTTTTCACCATTTTTTCACTATTTTCATTTATGTTGGCACAGTGGCTTTGGGTCGTAGTCTCGCTCAAATTCCTTGTAGAATTTCTCATCACTGAAGGACATGCGGTAGTAGCTGTAGGCACGTCCGTCGGGGCTATCCCACATCCAAGACGGCATAGGATACATTCGACCGCAAGACATACAGGAGTTAGCGGAAGTACTGAACCCGAATGTTGGTACGTTTGGATCGATGTATGGAGTATACCGACCACACCACTTACACCGTAAGCGGAATTCGAAACCGAGCATTGTCCATTTGAGCCACTTTGGAAGAGCGTAATATCGAACAAGCTTCGCCTCGTATAGCACTTCATCTCTTCTTAGTGGAACCGCGAGAACACCCTTACACACTCTCATATAGTAAAAGAAATATGGCTCAAGAGCAGGCTCTATCATTAGCGACTGAGTAAGATAGTGAAGTGCCTTCTCGTACTCACCTGTGTCATAGTAAACAGCCGCATATCCTATCCACTCTCTTAATTCCTTGTTCTGCTCAACGCCAGGGATATCCAGTATTGCTCCAGAGACACGGATGGGTAACGTCTCAAAGTCAGTACTACTTCCCCGAATCTGTTTATTTCCCTCCGAGTCGAGGTAGTGCTCGCTGATCGAACGCCGTAGAGCCTTTTGTGGCCGATTTACTTGATTCATAAATTTCCTCCTTTTCTATTTTGTTAGCATTTCATATAACGGTATCGCTGTTTGTGAAACCCAAAGGGTTTGGGCGAACAAAGTGAGCCACAAACAGTGTGTCAAACGAAGTTTTGCCGATTGCTATAAATTTGATTTTCAACCTAAATTGGAATTTATAAAATTAACGGTATTCTCATATTTAGCTTTGACATCGGCAGGCAAATTTTCATAAGGGCCAAAAAGGCTTTTAAAAGCTTCGTAATAATCTTGAACAGAAATTGGTAGCTCTTTCTTAAAATTACGCCTAAAAATAACGGACCAATTAACGACCCAAAACTTCTTTTTGCCATAAGGCTTAACTGGAACATCCCATTGTATGATGATTGGACTACCACGAGACTTGGGAAATGGATTTTTTTGATAGTGTTCAGCAACAGCCTTATCTACAACAATTCCAGACCATTGGACCATTTCTCCAATCTCATAGGCTTTAACAAAAGGAGTACCACAAAAAAGATGTAAGTCTAGATTAAAGAAAAAATCACCATAGGAAATGCCTCCTCTAAGTGGAATACAAGCATGTAATGAATCTGCAAAAATCTGAGAAGTTAGAACTAACATCGAGATGAGGTCTTTGGGTTCGTCTCTTAAAGTGAAGATTAAGATACTATCAGAAAAGATATAAGCCTTTATTCTATTTGATATAATCTCATTTGTAGATAGAACTTTAATATGTAATTCTAACACTCTATCCATACAAGCTCGTAAACTGCTTAATGCTTTCCAAGCTTCATCAGGGTTTCTCAAGGTTGCATTCTTAAAACCCAACATATCAAAATGTGCGACATACCTTTTATATTTTTCCTGATTATCCATATTATATTTCATCGGCAAAATTTCAGATAATGTCATCGGGCTTTGCGAAGTGCGAAGCATTTGGGCGAACGTAGTGAGCTGCAAAGTCCGTGATAATAATTAAAAGGCGTCAAGATAATTTCTTGCGTGTCTCGAGGTACGCCTTCGGCGTAAAATCAATTTATGTTGTAGAAACCCTGTCTGTTGTTTGCACTTACTGCTGCGAAAGTATAAGCAGTATTCCCTTATAAAAAACCGCAAATCCTTTCCCACGACTATTCACTATTCACCATTTACTATTCACTAACCTTTTTTCTTGCCTGCCCACCATTTTTCCTGTCTATCCTGCCTGACGGTAGGCAAGCGACAGGTAGATAGGTGGGACAAATCGCCTTTAATATGTGTTAGGCGACGTTTTGGCATTCATCGTTTCTCCTCGAAAACTGACTCCAATATCTTTATCCCCACAAAGGTTAAAACACCCACGCCAGACAAAGTTTTGAAAGCTTCCCAAAGTTCATTTCTTACTGATAGCTGATGGGTTCTAGTATCAATGTTAATTCCAAGAGGTCTTAGTATATCCATACCAATTATAGGCTTTTGTTCTATGTCACTTATAGCAATAACGAATCGCCCACCCATTTCACTTAAGGATGGAAAGTAAATGTGTGCAACCCCAAGTGGTAATGTTCTGCTTTGCCCATGGACACCACTGATATTTATCGTTTGATCCGTGCGCCATGCACCAATCATCACAGCTAACTTTAATGGTATTATGGATATATCTGCTCCAGTATCTATCAAGGCGTTTTCCTGAGTTGTGTTTCTTGCTCCTTGGAATCTAATGGTTTGATATATTCTCATGTGTTCACCTCCCTAAAATGTCGCCTAATGTTTATCTCTTATAGATCATCCTTAGATATAGTATATGCTTTATTAATTGAAGATTCAAAATTTCGTTTACCTGTCTTAGAAGAAAATTTCCTCACCGCATCTTTCGATCTAAAGAAACCTTTCGCTTCTTCGTATGCAGGTATAATTTCTCTACCTATTCTAAAAGCTTTGTGGGCGTAATCTGAGATCCCCTTCTCAAATTGAGGTTTTTCTATAAAGTTAATCCAACTTTGCCAACCTAGTTCAAATTTCTTCTGCTTCCATTCCATTAGTTTATTATACATATCTACAAGAACAAACCACTTTGTGTATGGGAAAAATTCTTCATCTCTTTTTGGCATATCTACTTTTTTCAGTATTTGATCGATGGCCCACGTAGTAACATAATTGATTATTATGTGATTATTAGCCATATCTCTATTAATCGCTTTTTCATTAAAGACGTAATCATACTTGCTATCTTCCTCGAATAGCTCTTCAACATTTCCTCTTACACCTTCATGGGGTACGGTTTTCTCACAAACATAATATCTTAGAGCGAGATTCCTCATTGTAATGGAATATCTGGTGCTTTTTGCTTCTTTAGATCTCTTTCGCAGGTATTTATAACCAGCACCGAGATTCTCAAATAATTGTTCTAATCTAACTTGTCTTGGATCGGTCGATTTTAGATCTGAAGCTCTAATTTGATGCTGAGAATTTAGCGCAGCTATTATCTCGATACTTCTTTTGTAGGTTTTAGTATCCTCGTAAGGTAATCTGTATATCCTAAGCATAATCTTTGCTGGACTACCTCTTCGATTATTTTTATCGTAGGCAGAAAATAAGGCTTTTAATGTTTGACCACCATTTACTACTTGTGGATTTCTTAAAACAAGTTCACTTCTTGTTTTGTCGAGATATACATTATCTGCAAAAATGATGATGCCATTATGCTTATACCAAAACCAAGTTGGGGCATCTGAATAGGATCTTGCGATTGCCTTATTTATCTTGGTAGCTTCACCAAGAAATTCTCTAACATTTTTCTGTAGAAATCTATCTATTTCATCAGAATTACGGAACCATTCTAGAATATCATTAATATCTACTGAGCAAATAATAGAATACACACGAGTTTCTTCCCATTCGCTCTCTATCCACTCTCCTTCTTGCAATTTTAATATTTTCTTGCCAGTATAAGGAATATAGCCATGTTTCACATCATAAATTGTACTCTCTATAGCATATTTGTCGATAGCGACAAAGTCAATAACAAGCGACCAACCATTCTCTTTTCTCCATTCGTCTAAATCTTTTTGTATCTCTTCCCTTACGGACGGTTTTACTATATTCGTGGTTAGCCATAATATTTCAAGAATAGCGTCTTTATTTCCGGTTTCTCTTCTTAATGAATTTACGAAATCATTAGCTCTTCTATTCGGGTTTTCATTAGTCAGAGTATTTTTTAGTTTTCTGATTTCATTAAATATCTCAGATGTACTTGTTCTTTTCGGGCTCTCAGTAAACTTCGTCTGAAAGATAAAGAAATTAGTATCCTCATTATAATAGAAATCTATACCACCATCATCTCTTCCATCAACGTACTTTCTATCGAATTCTTCTGGTCTTATTTGAAACCTTGCTTTTGCATAAAACTCTGTTAATTTTTTGGTTGACTCAACCTTGTTTAGAAGCGATAGCTTTCTAACCAATTCATCGACGCTGCGATATTCCATTTTTACACCCTCCTTTTAGCTATAAATTATGGAACTTTATAAATTTTTTGCCTTTCTTTCATAATTAGGAGTGTCCCGAGTAATATTTCTGCTAACGTATCGAGGATAAAAGAAGTTGCCAAAGGGATTTAGCGAAGCGTCGCAAACATGTTGTTAGCTGAAATTGAGCCTATTACATACCTACTAGGTGGAATTATTGTTTTAGCTTGCTCCCGTCGAATAGGTTATCTGAAAGCCCTGTGTTGATTGTTACCTTCTTAACCTCGGTGGTTTCTCCACCTCCACCAAGAGCTTTTTGCATCATTTCCATCTGCGGTTTCATCATTTTCTCAGCCATCTTTCGCTGCTCAGGAGGCATTTCTTCCAACTGTTTCTGCATTTCTGCTAACCCTTCGTGCATTTCTTGTTCTTGTTCTGGGGATAGTTTTGGAACCCCTCCACCCATAGTCATGACAGTACGGTAGGGAATGAGTAGGCCGTTGACCTTACGGAAATCTTTCATTTCAGTAGTAGTTTTTACGGTTATTTTTTGACCTTTCTCATCCACACCTTCTATATCCATTTCCATCTTCCTGATAACCCAATCTTTGGCATCCACCCAAAGCTTACCGCTGATCCTAACTTTCTCCATCCCTTCCGGTTTAGCAGAACCTATTAGTTTAGTAATATCTTTGATGTCCAGGATATAGGTTTTATGCCCATCAATCTGCTCGGTTCCTCCATATTGGGCCGGAGTAGTCTTTAAATTTTCTATCGTCTGATAGGGATTATAGCCAATTTTTTCTTTTGTCACTTTACCCAACACAGGATTTTGTTCCCATTGGTATACACCATCATAGATAGTGACAAACTTTTTACCCATTATCTCCATTTCATGCCGAGTTTTGCATATTGTTTTTCCCTCGATAGTTGTCCATTTCTGATAAGTTATAGCCCTATCAGTGGCTATAGTAATGTCCTTCACGCCCTTCATCTGCTTCTCATAGCTAGCCACAGAATGCTGGATAACTTTCTCGGCTGTCATTTTCTCTACTGTTGAAGAAGCAGAAAGGACAAAGGGTGCGATCATAACCCAACAAAATATATTGATTCTCATTTGTTCCTCCTGGTATAATATTCATTATACCTGATTACACAGGTTTTGGAAAGATTACATAGATATTCCCGACGAGGTTTTTTAATCCGCGTAATCTCAATGTTAATCGGTATAATCAAGGGCTGAGTTTTACGAAGCCCTAAAACATTATACCATTAACTATAGCAAAAGTCAAGGAAAAAATAATTCAAAAAACTTGACTTTTTTGGGATTTTGTGGTATACTTGAGCGATGAATAGAACATTTCTTGAATTTGAGAAGCCCATAGCAGAATTGGAGCGGAAGATAGAAGACCTGAAACTGTTTCAGCAAGAAGGTGTCGCAGATTTGAGAGATGAGATAGCCAGTCTCGAGGAAAAACTCAAGAAACTGCGAGATGAGATATACGGAAACCTCACACGATGGCAGAGGGTTCAACTTGCGAGACATCCTGCAAGACCATATTTTCTGGACTATGTGAAGTACATTACTGACGATTTTTTTGAAATCCATGGTGATGGATGCTTTAAAGACGACCCTGCAATTATCTGTGGACTTGCCAGAATAAAAGGCAAATCCACTCTCCTTATTGGGCAAGAGAAGGGGAGGACTACGAAGGAGAAGATAAAGAGGAATTTTGGAATGGCACATCCAGAGGGATACAGAAAGGCGTTAAAAGCGGCGAGATTTGCAGCAAAATTTGGAAAGCCCATAGTATCGCTTGTTGATACACCAGGAGCATATCCCGGAATAGGTGCGGAGGAAAGGGGACAAGCACAGGCAATTGCGATAAATATAAGAGAGTTTGCACATCTGCCTACACCCATAGTTGTCATCATCACAGGCGAGGGTGGAAGTGGTGGAGCACTGGGAATAGGTATTGGTGATGTCGTTGCCATAATGCAGTATGCTTATTATTCCGTAATATCACCCGAAGGATGTGCATCAATACTGTGGAGGGATGCGTCGAAAGCCCCTGATGCGGCAGAGGCGCTGAAGATTACTGCCCAGGACCTCTTTGAACTGGGTGTGGTTGATATGGTGATACCTGAGCCATCTGGTGGAGCACACAGGGACCCTAAGAAGGCGGCATCTATTCTTAAAGATTTCATTTTAGATGAGATTAATAGGTTGTCAGAGATACCTGTTGAGGAACTCATAAAAAGGCGCATTGAGAAATTTCAGGGGATGGGTGTCGTTAAACAGGACCTATAATAAACCTCTTCAAAGGAAATCTTCACACATGCAAATCTTAGATTCGCTGTATCTGCCAGTATTTTTTATATATATGAGTAAGATAAGAATCGTCCTGTTAATTTTTCTCTTTCTTCTCTCCTGCAAGAGAGAGAGAGAGTCTGAGAAGATGGACACACGGCCGGTGGATAAGACAATAGGAAAGTTTGAGGTGGTCGAGACAATAAAAGGCAAGATGTTGTGGAGGCTTTGTGCAGAAAGGGCTTATGTTTATGGAGATACTACACTTATATGTGATGTCCATCTCTTTTTTTATGATACCAAGGAAGAAACTTCATCTGTTCTTACATCAGATTCGGGGTATGTATTCCCCTCTGGTGATATGTTGGCAAAGGGCAATGTAGTGGTCACCTCTATGGAATCGGGCAGGATACTCAAGACAGAAATACTCTCCTGGGAGCAAGAGAGGGAAAAAATAGTGTCAAAGGATAGTGTGATAATAATAACAAAGGATGGTGTAATAAAGGGAAGTGGTTTTGAGTCGAGCCCCAATCTTACAGAGATCAAAATAAGAGAAGTAAGAGCTACAGGAGAAAAGAGATGATATTCTTATTCTTCCTCCTTTCATACACGGCAAGGGCTGATAGTTCTATTTACATAGAGCCATATACATACCTGTACGATAATGTGGAACTCATAATTGATACTGTAACGGTAACATCAGATAGAGCACTTGTGACAGAGGATAGTGTAAGGGTATGGAGCAACCTCAGGATAGAAAAGGAAGACCTCGTAATATACGGCGGTCTTGGTAGATATTTCTTTGATAGGATATATTATATAGAGGACAGGATGAGGGCAGAAAGGAGGGAAGACACGCTCACCGCAGGAAAGGGGACACTATACGAAGAGAGAAATGAGGTGTATGCACAAGATTCACTTATTATCTGGGGTGGGGGCAAGTGCATAGAAGGAGACAAAGGATTTTATAATTTTGAAAAGAGAGAGGGTGTTGTCTGGAGTAATGTGCTTTTCAAATCAGAGAAAGATACCATTGAGCTTGCCTGTGATACGCTGAGAGTGTATGGTGATACACTCGTTGTAGCAAGGGGAAACACACTCACAAAGGGAAGATTTAAAGTCTATTCAGATACTCTCCGCTATTATATGGATAAAGACTTGTTGATGTTCTTCGGTAGGCCAGTTGTTGTAACAGATAAGGACAGCCTGAGTGGTGATTATATAGAGATGATGATAAATGAAGGAGAGATAATAGAACTGCGGGCAAAGGGAAATGTAAGAGGAAGCAGACGGGAGTGAATAAGACTGCGGCAACAAAGTTTTTTCTTGACATAGGGAAATATTTATGTTATAATTTGCCAGATTTTTGACACATCTCTTCCTTATTAACTCTGGAGGAACGATGCGAACCAACCTTGGATGGAAATTTATGATAGTTTTAGTTGCCCTTGGAATTTCTCTGTGGCAACTTTCGTATACAATAAGGAACTTCTCTATCACCCCCGAGATGAGAAAAACACTCTCGGAGAGTTATGTGAAGAAGATAGAGAAGAAGGCACTCAAATTGGGACTTGACCTAAGAGGGGGTATGCATATAGTCATCTCAGTAGACAGAGACAAGCTTCCCGAGGGTATCAGTGCAAGGGATGCGCGAGATAGGGCGTTGGAGATAATAAGAAATAGAATAGACCAGTTTGGTGTAGCAGAACCAGAGATTGCAAGACAAGGGGAGGATGGGATTGTAATTCAGCTTCCCGGGGTGGTGGATAGAGAACGTGCCAAAGAGATTATAGGAAAGACTGCCCTTTTGGAATTCAAACTTGTGGAATCTCCCGATAATCTTGAACGTATAGTCAAGGATATTGATAGAATTGTATATGAGTATGAGTTGAAACAGGCAGATTATGATACCACGCTTATCCCCCAAAACCCGTTTCTCTCGCTCGTTTACAGGGGAAGGATTGCAGAATACGATCTACCAATCCTTGAAAAATATCTATCGCTGGAAGAGGTGAAAAGCGTAATCCCAAGGGATGTAGAAATTCTCTTTTCCAAGTTAAAGGAAGAGGACGGGATGAAATACAAATTGATATATATCGTCAAGAGACAATCTGTGCTTACGGGTGAGGCGCTCGTTGATGCGAGAATGCAAATTGGCACACCCAAGAATCCCACTGCACCGAGGGTTGATTTAACAATGAAGCCTGAGGCAAGAAGAAAATGGGCGATGATAACAGGGGCAAATATAGATAGACAGATTGCTATAGTGCTGGATGGAATTGCGCAGTCTGCGCCGAGGGTTGTGGAACGTATAGCAACAGGCAACTCTATGATAGAGATGCCTGGCGCTGATACCAAGGATGCACAAGACCTTGCGCTTATATTGAGGGCTGGTGCACTCCCTGCACCTCTTGAAACCATTGAAGAGCGCACGGTTGGGCCGACACTCGGGTCAGATTCAGTGAGAAAGGCAGGGAAGGCGATGATTCTGGGCACAATCCTCGTGCTCATATTTATGGCGATATACTACAGAGGCTGCGGATTGATTGCAAACTTTGCAGTTATATTGAATATATTCTTTCTGCTCGCTCTTCTATCAGGTCTTGGTGCTACCCTTACCCTGCCGGGTATTGCGGGTATAGTCCTCATCATCGGGACGAGTGTGGACGCAAATGTCTTGATATATGAGAGGATAAGAGAAGAACTGCTTGCAGGCAAGACCACAAGAGCGGCGATAGGTGCAGGATATGGGAGGGCATTCAGAACTATTCTGGATGCGAATGTCACAACACTACTTATGGCAATAGTACTCTATTATTTTGGCACAGGACCTATAAGAGGGTTTGCAGTTGTCTTGTCCATTGGCATACTATGTAACTTTTTCACTGCAATATTCATAACGAGGCTCTTGCTTGATTATATTACATCAAGACCGGGAGTGAAGAGGATAGCTATATAAGGGGGAAACTATGGTGAGTTTGTTTGGAAAAACTAACATTAACTTTATAGATTTCAGACGCAAAGGATTTATAATATCACTTGCGTTGCTCGTTGTGGGTATTATCTCAGTTGCTACTCAAAGTGGGCTTAATTACGGATTGGATTTTACAGGTGGTTCATTCGTTGAGGTTCATTTTAACGAG
Organism: Candidatus Stahliibacteriota bacterium CG08_land_8_20_14_0_20_40_26; assembly: GCA_002774315.1. GTDB lineage: Bacteria > Hydrothermota > UBA3073 > UBA3073 > UBA3073 > UBA3073. Next base: position 17,536 of record PEYP01000026.1, on the reverse strand, counting down.
GATGTTGACATTGGGAGTATACGTTCAGTAATATCAGATGTAGGACTTGGGGATGCTGTTATTCAAAGAGTCAAGGAGGCGGATTATAATTATATGATAAGAACGCGACTGACCGAGTATGAAGGGAAGAGTATGGGAACTGTTTTGAACAAGGTTTTAAATGAAAAATTTTCTGACAATGGTGTGAGAATTGAGAGGGAAGAGATGGTGGGACCTGTCATATCAAGGGCATTGCAGGCAAAGGCAATATGGGTGGTCCTACTTGGTATGGTTATTATTCTTATATATGTGAGTGTAAGATTTACATACAGGTTTGGTATTGCCTCAGTCATTGCACTCTTCCATGATGTTCTGATAACCATAGGCATACTCTCACTTGCAAGGGCAGAGTTTTCATCAGCCACAATTGCGGCACTTCTCACCATAATAGGGTATTCAATAAATGACTCAATAGTTCTGTCGGATAGAGTGAAAGACAATCTGAAGAAGGAGAGAGGCAAGCGTAGTTTTTCTGAAATAATCAACGCGAGTGTGAACCAAAACCTTGCAAGAACTGTAAATACATCCCTTACAACACTTTTTGTCCTCCTTGCGCTCTATCTCCTGGGCGGAAGGATGATAAGAGATTTTGCACTCGCCTTACTTATTGGTGTTATAATAGGAACTTATTCCTCCATAGTTATAGTGGCAGGATTGGTCGTTGAATGGGAGCGGAGGCTTCCTGTGTATTCACACAAAGCAGGCGGAAGGTAGAAAATTATATTTTTCCCGCTATTGTTTTTGCCATATCAAGGGTCGATGCATTCCCTCCCATATCGTATGTCTTTATCTTGCCTTCCTTTATTGTTTCTGCAACGGCATTCTCCAGTCTTGTAGCATTCTCGCCTTCCCTGAGCCATTCGAGCATGAGTTTCGTTGCAAGTATTGTCGCTATTGGATTTACTTTATACTGTCCTGCATACTTTGGAGCAGAGCCATGTGTTGCTTCAAATATGGCAAGGCTGTCACCAATGTTGCCTGCCGATGCAAATCCCAGTCCACCCACCAATTGACTGCACAGGTCGGAAATTATGTCTCCAAACATATTTGATGTAACAAGTACCGAATAGTTCTGCGGATTCTTTATAAGCCACATACACATTGCATCCACATTTGTCTCCTCAAGTTCAATATCCGGATACTCTCTCTTAATATCTCTCGCCTCCCTTATCATCATTCCTGATGTTTCCCTTAGTACATTTGGCTTTTCCACAACCGTTACCTTTCTCCTGCCTGTCTTTTTTGCATATTCAAATGCCTTACGGATGATTCTCCTGCACCCTTTCTTTGAAAATATCCTCATAGATATTGCAAGTTCATCTCCGGGCACATCCTTGAATCTCTCCATCTTTTTGTGATTCTGCAGGAGATAACTTTTTAGTTCTATTGGAGTTGGATAGAATTCAACCCCACAGTATAATCCCTCTGTATTTTCTCTGAACACAACTATGTCTATCTCATCCCTATAATTTAAGGGATTGTTAGGGTATGCCTTACAGGGTCTCATATTCGTATAGAGGTCGAATAGTTGCCTTAAGGCAACTATTGGGCTATAATATGTGAGACCTTTTCCTTTCAAATCCGTGGAGAGCTCCTTGTCTGCCTCCTCCTTTGGTTTGGATGTGATTGCACCGAAGAGGGCACAGTCAACCGTTTTAAGGATATCAATGGTTCTCTGAGGGAGGGGATTGCCTTCCTTCATCCAGAATTCCCAACCAATATCACAGGGTATATATTCTGCATCAAGGTTTATCTTGTCCAGCACTATCCTCGCTGCGTCCATCACATCTCTTCCAACTCCATCTCCCGGCATCCACGCTATTCTGTATCTTGCCATATATCCTCCTTATATTTACCTGTAGGAACAACCCTTGTCAGGCTGTGCAAAAAGCAAAAAATGTTAGTCGCAAGCTTTAGCTTGCGTCCATAAGATACAATTTTACAAGACTTACGCAACTTAAAAGTTGCGGCTACCAGCTCAAATCGTAGTTTCTGTACAGTCTGGTGTGGTTGTCCACTTCGGATATAACTTAATAACTTATTCCCATTCTGTTATGATTATTGGCTCTTTTCCATCTGAAGCAATTGCAATCGTGTGTTCAAAGTGGGCAGAGGGACTATTATCCTTCGTTACAACTGTCCATCCATCCTTTAAAATTGCCACATCAGGAGCCCCTGCATTTATCATAGGTTCTATGGCAAGGGTCATTCCAGCCTTCAAGATGGGACCGCGATTCGGTGGGCCATAATTTACAATTTGGGGATCTTCGTGCAGTTCCTTGCCAACTCCGTGACCGCAGAACTCCCTCACCACTGAAAAACCGCAGGATTCAACACATGTCTGCACCGCGTTTGATATATCGGATAACCTGTTCCCCGCCCTTGCCTTATCCAGAGCAGCATAGAGTGATTTTTTTGTGGCTTCAATCAATTTCTCCTTTAGCCCATCTATCTTGCCCACAGAAAATGTATACGCAGTATCCGTAAAATATCCCTTATACAAAATGCCAACATCAATGCCTATTATATCTCCATCTTTTAGTTCATAGTTTCTGGGAATGCCATGTATGACGACCTCATTTACAGATGTGCATATACTTGCGGGGAAACCGCCGTATCCCTTGAATGCAGGTCTACCACCGCTCTTTTTAATAAATCTCTCCGCAAGCCTATCCAGTTCCTTTGTAGTAACTCCTTCTTTTACATTCTCTTTAAGCAGTAGAAAGAGTTCTTTTACCATCTTTCCTCCCTCTTTCATTATTTCTATCTCTCTATCAGATTTTACGATAATCACGATGAATGAATAAATCCCAAACAAATTTCAATATCAAAATCATAAATTCGAAACAGTTTGGAATTTTGGTCATTAGAATTTGAATATTGCCTGCCCTGTTAGATAGTAAACATCTAACAGGGTGAATAATTTGGTGCTTGTAGTTTGGTGCTTAACTATATTTGGTGCTTGATGATTATAATTTATCTTTTAATTTCTTCAAAATTAGCAGGGCATCTATGGGAGTAAGTTTCTCAATATCTATATTTTTCAATTCTCTCTCTACTTCCGATTCCTTTACTTCGTCAAAAATACCGAGTTGGAGTGGTTGCATAAGCCGTTCAGAACTTCCCCTCCTCTCCTCTCTCTCGAGCGATACAAGAATCCTTTTTGCCCTTTCTATCACATCTTTCGGCAATCCGGCGAGTTTTGCCACTTCTATACCATAACTCTGAGGGCAACCTCCTCTTACCACCTTTCTCAAAAATATAATTTTGTCTTTCCACTTTTTGCATTCAAGATTATAGTTCTTTATCTCATCCGAAAGGCGCTCAAGCTCCGTGAGCTCATGGTAATGAGTTGCAAAGAGTGTCTTTGCCTTTGTATTCTTCACAATATATTCCACCGACGCCCATGCTATAGAGAGTCCATCGTATGTTGATGTTCCCCGTCCAATTTCATCTAATATAAGCAAACTCCTTCTGGTTGCATTGTTCAGGATGTTGGCGGTCTCTGTCATCTCTGCCAGAAATGTTGAGACCCCCTTGGTGAGGTCATCCGAGGCACCAATCCTCGTGAATATCCTGTCAACTATCCCTATCTTTGCCTCCATCGCAGGTATATAGGAACCCATCTGGGCGAGTATGGCACAGAGCGCAACCTGACGGAGATATGTAGACTTGCCTGCCATATTTGGACCAGTGATTACAAGCACCCTCTCATCCAGATCAAGTTTTACATCATTCGGGATAAATTCACCCTCTTTAAGAAGTCTCTCAACAACCGGATGTCTTGCATCCTTCATAACAATCCTGTCTTCGTCATCCACCACAGGTCTTGTATATCCATATCTCCTTGCAATGCTTGCGAGTGTAGAGAATACATCAATATACGCTATCTTCGTAGATGCCTCCTTCATAGAAGGGACAAAATTCTTCAGTCTGTCGCGCAGTTCCTTGAATATCTCATACTCTAAGAGCCTGCTTCTCTCATCCGCCTGCAGCACTTTTGCCTCATATTCCTTCAACTGAGGTGTGATAAATCTCTCTGCATTTGCAAGGGTCTGCTTTCTTACATACTCCTCGGGCACCTTTGGGAGATTTGGTCTTGTAACCTCTATGTAGTATCCAAATACAGAATTGAAACCAACTTTTAGTGAACCTATACCTGTTCTCTGCCTCTCCGTATTCTCGAAATCCGCTATCCATAATTTTACATTTTTGGAGATATTTCTCAGTTCATCAAGTTCCTTGTTTACATCACTTCTTATTATACCACCTTCTTTTATGGTCTGAGGCGGGGATTCTACAATTGTTTTTTCTATCTCTTCTACAACGCCATCAAAATTACCCAGCTTATAAGAAGAAAGGGAATCTGGTAGGAATCTGTTTATTTCGGGGAATTTCTTAAGCGCCCTACCCAGAAAGAGAACATCTCTCGCATTCACTCTCTCCAATGATAACCTTGTTATAAGCCTGTCCAGATCAGGCATTTGGGAGAGGAAACCCCGTAATTGTGCTGTGAATGATGGGTTGTTATAGAATACACTTACTTTATCCTGTCTCTCTCTTATTTCTTCAGGGTTAAGGAGGGGAGAGATAAGAAAATCTCGCAAAAGTCTTCCTCCCATTGGTGTAGTAGTGTTATCCAGGATAGAGAGAAGTGTGCCGTCTGTCTCTCCGTTGGGTTTTCTCACGAGTTCAAGATTTCTTCTTGTGGGTTCGTCCAGAACGAGCGAGTCATTCCTTGAGTACGGACTTACCCTCTCTACATAAGACAGGTCCTTTCTCTTATTCCTTTTGGCGTAGAAAAGGGCAGCACCTGCTGCCTGTATACCTTCTCTCATCCCACCGCATCCAAATCCATCCAGTGTCTGGATGCCAAAATGCGAGAGAAGGTTTTTAAGGGTATATTCGTAGTCAAACTCAAAATCATCCATTCTGCTTACTGCTATATTATTGACCTCTATTTCATCTATACCAGAGGGGATTATAATCTCTTTCGGCTCAAACCTTCTTATTTCATCCAGAAGTTCGTCTCTTGTAAGTTCAGTAACCCTGAAATCACCTGTTGAGATGTCAAGGAGAGCGAGACCGTATTTGTTATCCCCGGGATATACAGAGGCGAGGAAGTTTGTCTTTTTCTCATTAAGAAGCATATCATCAAGCACTGTTCCTTGTGTTATTACCTCCATGATGTCTCTCTCTACAAGTTTACCCGGCTTTGGCTCTTCAAGCTGTTCACATATAGCTACTTTGTATCCACCGGATACGAGCCTCTGTATGTATGTTTTTGCACTGTGATGTGGAACACCTGCGAGCGGAACACCCTCCTGTCTTTGGGTAAGTGCTATTCCCAGAGTTTTTGATGTGAGCACGGCATCCTCATAGAAAGTTTCATAGAAGTCACCAACCCTGAAGAATAGTATAGCATCAGGCTCCTTCTGTTTCAGTCTCTTATACTGTCTTATAAGGGGTGTAATTGTGAACTTATTCATACAAATAGATGAGTATTTGAAGAGCAAATGTATATCTTCGTACTCAGGTACGCTTCAGCACTTCTCTCACATAGTTTGCTCTCTCTATATCCCTTGTATCCGCATCCATAATTTTGCCCTTCATCTTTTGGAGGTGAGCGGGGGCTGTATACAACAGGAGATAATTTAACAACTTTAAATAGGTGTTGTCAATTAGACCAATTCCAATCCCAAGTCTCACGGCGGATGAGAGATTTACAAATTCCTCTTGAGATAGCATTCTCGCATTTTTCAATATGCCGTATGACCTCCATATCTTATCTTCTACCCTTTCCCCGGCCTCTCTCATAAGTTTATCTCTTGTCTCTCTCTCAAGGTCGATTACATTCCTAATCTCCTTTTCTGTCTTTGTAGCAATCTCTTCCTCATCTATACCCAGTGTAATCTGATTGGATAATTGGAAAAAGTTTCCTTCGATTTCGCTTCCCTCTCCGTATAATCCCCTCACCGAAAATCCACGGCTCATTACATCATCCAAAAGTTTATTTATCTCTTTTGTCAGGACAAGCCCGGGTAGATGCAGGAGGCATGATACCCTCATACCTGTACCAACGTTGGTAGGACAGGATGTCAAATATCCGAAGTCGTTCCTGAATGCGTATGTCAGGTTGGAAGAGAGTATCTCGTCAATTTTAAAGATAACGGGATATACAGCCTTTATATTAAGTCCTGATGCAAGACATTGAATCCTTATGTGATCTTCCTCATTGATCAGAACGCTCACTATCTCACCCTTTCCTACCACGCAGTCTACGATTCTCTTCTTGGTGGAGAGAAGATGCCGTTCCCTGACAAACTCAATATCCAACTGAGATAGGTGTTTTGTCTTGAACGAAAGTCCATTAGCAAAATAGGGAGACTTAGTTACAGCATCCTTCACGAGTTCAGATACATCCTCAAGTTCCTTCTCTCTTGCCCTTGTAGGGAACCGGTATCCCTCGAGATTCCTTGCAAGCCTTATCCGTGACGAAAGCACTATCTCATTGGATAGCCCCTCCTCATTTAACCACAGCGGTTGAGTATCTATTAAATCTTCAAACTGCATTTTCGAGTTTTGCGAGTTCATCTCTTATTTTTGACGCCGTCTCATACGCCTCTTTTGCGATAGCTTTTTTAAGCGCCTTCTTTAATTCAATTATCTTCTTTCTCTTTTCAAGGGTTTCTATATTTACCTTTTCGAGAGATTTGCCTTTATGCACCGGACTTCCCTGAAGTTTTTCAAGAAATGATTTGATATCTTTTCCAAACACATCATAGCAACCGCTGCATCCGAACTTGAGTGTTTTCGCAAATTCTTTAAAGGTAAGTCCACAACGATTGCATACGAGATCCATATTTGCATCGTTTAGCAGGAGTCTAAATATTGGAAGTCCTGAAGCGGGTAGAAGCCCCTTATTCTTTGCACAGTCTTCACAGATATACATTGTGGTGGATGTATCTCCCATCACGACCGTATAGTGAAGCGTTGCCTCCTTGATATGGCATATATTACATAACATATATCACCAACTTATCTAATTTATTAGACGACTTCCAAGATTCGTAGCAAGGCTAAAGCCTTGCCCTACAGTAGATCCAATACATCTCGAATGCTGTATATTATAAAATCCGGCTTGTGTTTTAAGGACTTCCCTCTCCAGAGGATTGCACAGGATATACCGGCATCCCTTGCCGAGAGAATGTCATAATCGCTATCTCCAATGATGACCGTAGTATCAGGCGTAGAGCCAAGCCTCTGCATAAGCATGAGAATAGGTTCCTTATTAGGCTTCCATATACCGTCATCCCTCGTGACAATACCGTCAAATACGAGACCATATTTCTCTATTATAAATCTTGTATTGTCTATTGAATTGTTTGTAGAAAGGCCTGTCTTTATCCCCATCTTCTTCAGTGTATGTAAAACTTCCTTTACATCCGGGAAGAGCGATGCATTGGACGTGGCTTTCCTTTCGTATCTTTTTAAGAGCGATTCTTTTTTTTCTCTTTCTTCATCAAGTAGGGAATAGAGCTGGTCAAGGATAGAGTATTGGTTCAGGTTTAAATTCTCTCTTATCTTTTTCCAATCATACCTTGAATCAAGTATCGTACCATCAAGGTCAAATATGACCGCCTTGAACATAGTCTGAATTATGTTGGCGACACTGGGGACGCAGATTTACACTGATTAACACGGATTTATTTCAAATTGTAGGCACAAATTCAATTTGTGCCAGCACGGTTAAAACCGTGCCCTACATGTTGACTTACAAAATTTCGCCATTTCTCCTTGTTTATCCATACGGATCCTGCGGATAATCAGTGATCGGTAATCAGTGATCGTCATTAGTCATTGGTCATTAGTCATTTATCCTTTTTCCTTTATCCTTTATCCTTCCGCTCTACACCGATAACTGATCACCCGATTTTATTCCGGAGAGGGCGGGATTCGAACCCGCGCCCCGCGTTTCGGCGAGGACACGATTTCCAGTCGTGCTCCTTCGGCCAACTCGGACACCTCTCCTAATTATATAAATTCCAAATATCAAGCACCAAAAATCAAACAAATCCCAAGCACCCTGCCTACCGGCAGGCAAACTCCAAATAATAAGCAATATCCGAATCCCAGTGACCAAATTTATAAGCCTTGATTTTTTTGAACTTAAATATTGGAATTTGTTTATGATTTGTGGTTCTTCTTCAATTTAGTGGGTTCACCTGCCTGCCGGTAGGCAAGGAATACTGACCAAAAGTTGTACAGGCTTAACAACATGGCTTTTTGTATTTAAGAAATAACTCATTTTTCATTTCATAAGCGCGGCTTTTTCGGAAATGGCTTTCAAAAATGTAGGCACGCCTGCCTGACGGCAGTCAGGATTTCAAATCGTGCCAGCACAGATTGAATCTGTGCCTATCTACCTGTCGCCTGCCTGCCGGTAGGCAGGGTAGACAGGCAAATGCTCTAAGTGGACGGTTTTATATACAAATATTCAAAGAGTAAGAATTCAAGGGAGTTTGTCCCTATCTACCTATCGGCAGACAGGTATTCTACCCACTAAATTGGAGAAGAACCTGATTTGCAAGTTGGATTTGAAATCTCATGCATAGAGTATACCATATTTTCCCATAAAAGTCAAGAAAAAAGATTTAATCCAGAAAGGATACAGAATCAAAAAGTTTCTTGATTGTATAGAAAGTATAAAACACGAATATCATTTACCCTGTTAGATAACTCCATATCTAATAGGGCAGGTTAACAAATTGCACGAATTTCTTTTTATTTAAACCACAAAGCACACAAAGAGAAGCTATTTATTTTTTAAACTTTGTGTCCTTTGTGGTAAATTGCGCCATCTCGCACAGGGACGAGCCCTGTCCCCACATGGGTAGTCACTGTGGCCAGATACTTTTTTCTTGACAATTTTAAGAAAATGGAGTATAATATTTCAACACAGTAAAAAAAGAAACCATAGAGCACGCAAAACACAGTCAGATTATATAATCAACTAACAAACTAACCAATTAACAAACTAACCAACTAACAAACTAACCAACTAACAAACTAACCAACTAACAAACTTTCCACCTTTGTAGTTTCTTAATATATAATCAGGTATAATATTGTCCTTGGGGGTAAAGATGGAGATTGAACTCTTATCCATAACACCAGATGCTGAGAAGTTGATAGAGCGGGCAGGTAGAACATCACATCTCTCTTTTGCAAGAGAGGGAAAAGATTCCGAGAAGAAATTTATTAAAATGCTCATACGATTGGGGCATCACTCGGTTCTTGAGCATGCTTGCGCGACATTCAGGATAAGTGGCGTATCAAGAGCTCTTACCCACCAATTGGTAAGGCATAGATTATGTTCTTATACACAGCAATCCCAGAGATATGTGAGTGAATTAAACTTCAATTATGTTGAGCCAAAAACCATAAAAAACAACAAGGAAGCACACCACATTTTTAAGGAGTTTATGGATAGTGCGATGGATACTTACTCCAAACTGAAAGAATTTGGGATCAAAAAAGAGGATGCAAGGTTCGTCCTACCAAATGCAGTTTGTAGCGAGATAGTGATTACGGCAAACTTCAGAGAGTGGCGCCATATATTGAAACTAAGGGGTAGTCCTGCTGCACAGTGGGAGATTAGAGAGATGGCGGTTCGGATACTCAAGGTACTGAAAGAATATGTGCCAACCGTATTCTTTGATTTTGAAATAGATGAGAAAGAGAAAGTAGTCAGGCAAAAGCCATAGTTAGAGTGAGGAGGATATCCTGACTGCCTTGCCTATTGGTCCCAATGGGTCCGTATGGAGAGGCAGGCATCAGGCAAGTTATGAGTTTCAAGAAAATACCAAAATTACGAATAGGTGATTTAGAAGTCAGCATACCTATCATTCAAGGTGGAATGGGTGTTGGTATTTCTCTGTCGGGTTTAGCCTCGGCAGTTGCAAACAAGGGTTGTGTTGGAGTTATTGCCACGGCGGGAATTGGCATGCTTGAACCCGATTTTCACACGAATTTTGAGGAAGCAAACAGAAGAGCACTACGGAAAGAAATAAGAAAGGCGAAGGAGATGACAGATGGTATTATAGGTGTAAACATAATGGTGGCCCTTTCGGATTATTATGACCTTGTACAGATTTCAGTAGAGGAGGGCGCAGATTTGGTTTTTCTTGGTGCAGGACTTCCATTGAGGGTTCCCAAGAACTTGTTGCCGGATGAGGCAAAAGAAGTCATTACCAGGGTTGTCCCTATAGTTTCCTCTGCAAGGGCAGCAAAGCTTATATTTCAATACTGGGCAAGAAAGTACGATTATGTACCCGATGCCGTCGTTGTTGAGGGTCCATTGGCCGGTGGACACCTCGGATTTAAAAAGGAGCAAATTGATGATCCCGATTATGCAGTAGAGAAGATACTGCCGGAGGTAATTTCTGCGATAGAGCCCTATGAGCGGCATTTTAATAAAGGTATTCCGGTAATTGCGGCAGGAGGCATATATACGGGTGCGGATATTTATAAATTCATCCAATTAGGAGCTCAGGGGGTGCAGATGGCAACCAGGTTTGTTGCGACCCACGAGTGCGATGCCTCCATAGAATTCAAGGAAGCATATCTGAAATGTAAAGAAGATGACCTTATCATAATTGACAGCCCCGTTGGATTACCCGGGAGAGCAATAAGGAACAAATTTCTTGAGGATGTGGAAGCAGGAATTAAAATGCCCTTTAAATGCCCCTGGAGGTGTATAAGGGCCTGTGATTTTAAAAATTCGCCTTACTGTATTGCACTTGCGCTGACTAATGCCAAGAAGGGGAACTTTGAAAATGGATTTGCATTTGCGGGAACCAATGCTTACAAAACAGACAGAATTATTTCTGTTAAAGAACTCATTGAAACTCTGTTAAAAGAATACGAAAAAGCAGCACTTTCATGAATTGTTTTTTTTTACTATACCTTGCGCTCTTCCTATCGCCCTTTCCACAAGATATGCGACGAGTTCTTGAAAGGAGATTCCAAAGGCACGAGCGGCATCGGGGTATAGACTTGTAGGTGTCATGCCAGGGATTGTATTTACCTCCAGAATAATAGGCTCTCCCCCATCAGGAACAACAAAGTCAACCCTCGAAAGGTCGCGACAGGAGAGCACCTTATGTGCCATTATAGCGAGTTTCTGGACCCTTTTATATATATCCTTCTGCAGAAGAGCAGGAATGATATGCTCAGAGAGTCCGGGTGTGTAGCGGTGCTCAAAATCATACCAGCTTCCCTCTGGCGTGCGGACCTCTACAACCGGTAATGCCTCTATATTGTTTCTTTCAAGTATACCAACTGTAATCTCTTTTCCCTCTATCCTCTTCTCCACGAGAACCTTATCTCCGTAATTGAATGCCTTTCTCACTGCCTTATCAATCTCTCTTTCGTTCCTGCAGAATGTAACCCCGATGGCTGACCCTTCTCCTGCAGGTTTGACCACAACATCATATCCAACCTTATCTATAATATCCTTAACTGATGGGCACTTTGTCTTTTCAATCACCATATCAGGAGCAACAGGGAGTCCGTATTTTGTAAATATAGCCTTTGCCACAACTTTGTCTATTGCATAAGCACTCGCGAGCACACCACTGCCAACGTATGGAATACCGAGCACATCGAGGAACCCCTGAAATGTTCCATCCTCTCCGGGAACACCATGCAAGACAGGAAAAACAACATCCACTCTGTTTTCTGTCAAACTTTTGCCTATAGATTCGTCGAGTTCCACAATAATCACGTTCCTGTAGTTCTTCTCAAGCGCCCCTGCGACGCATCTTCCAGATACTCTTGATACCTCACACTCTCTCGACTTACCACCACACACAACTGCTATACATATATCCTCTCTCATACACTCTCCTATTCTCTACTACCTACTACTTACTGCTTACTGCTTACTGCCTACTTTCTCTTCTCCGCCTCCCCCTTCATAGGCACAAACCTGACAGGTATAATACTCTCCTCCTTAATTCCTTCTTCGGTTTTCGTAACCAGAAGAAGCTCCTGAAAGGATTCTCCTACAGGGATAATCATCTTACCCCCGATCTTTAATTGGTCCACGAGAGGTCGGGGAATATAGCCCGGAGCACAGGTCACAACAATGGCGTCATAAGGAGCATAGTCCTCCCAACCGAAGAAGCCATCTCCGCACCTCACCTTTATATTATCGTATCCAAGTCTCGTAAGTCTTTCCTCTGCAGTCTCTGCGAGTGGCTTAAGTATCTCTATTGTATAGACCTCTTCCGCTATCTCTGCGAGTACTGCTGCGCCATAACCACTTCCAGTCCCAATCTCCAGCACTTTTTTCCCTCCTTCAAGGTCAATAAGGTAGGTCATCAGGGCAACGATAAATGGCTGTGATATTGTCTGTTCATATCCTATCGGGAGGGGAGAATCTATGTATGCATAGGGTTTATAGTTGTCAGGCACAAACTCCTCTCTCGGGACCTTTCCCATTGCGTCTATCACTTTCTCATCGGTTATTCCCCTTTTTACAATCTGTTCCTCAACCATCCTCTCCCTACTCAGGGCATAATTATTTGTCCCTCCAAGCATGAAAATAATAAGGGCGAGTATATTCGCCATACTTCCCCCCTGGTCAATTGACAATTGTACGGGCGAACTGCAGTTCGCCCCTACTACCTATCAACTGACAATTGTACGGGCGAACTGCAGTTCGCCCCTACCTATCACCTAACACCTGCCACATAACACACGATCCTGCCACCTAACCCCTGTCGCGACCGGGACAGGCTGTGCAAAAAGTCAGATTTCAACCTGGTAGTCGCAACTTTTAAGTTGCGCAAATTGAATCCAGAACAGCGTCTTCTATTCGTTTGTAGGGGTTTAATGCATTAAACCCCTACAGCTACAACATCACACATTTCACATTCCACATAATACATTATATCACATCTTCTGTAGCATGTCAAGTGCAAAATTTCTTGACAAAGCGTCTTTTTTATGATATACTATAAAAAGCCATAGGACAAACCACAATTCAGATACTGTGAAAAATAATATAGAAGAAAAAGAGTAGGGCAATCCTTTGACAGTAATTCATATTAGGGGGTTTTATGTCCGCGTCGAGAGAGGTTATTGAGAGGATTAAAAAGTTGCGAGAGACAATAAACTATCACAACTACAGGTATTATGTGCTCAATCAACCTGTTATTTCAGACTATGAGTACGACATACTATTGAAGGAATTAATTGACCTTGAGAAGAAATACCCCGAACTTGTCACACCCGACTCACCCACCCAAAAGGTGGGAGGAAAACCAGCGGAGGGCTTCCTACCCGTTGAGCACACCCCACCAATGCTGTCTCTTGATAATACATATTCAGAAGAGGAGATAATCTCGTTCCATAACAGGGTGAAGAAAGCACTGGGAGAAGAATCATCTTATACACTTGAATTAAAAATAGACGGCGTTGCCGTCAGCTTAGTTTACAGCGATTTTATTCTGGTCAAGGCATCCACAAGAGGGAATGGAAGGATTGGAGACGAAATCACACAGAATATAAAGACTATCCGCTCTGTTCCGTTAAGACTCATTACTGATGATAGAAGATTGAAGAATTTAGAGGTGCGCGGAGAGGTGTTTATGCCAAAGGAGGCATTTGTAGAACTAAATAAGGAAAGAGAAAAAAATGGGTTACCGCTGTTTGCGAATCCAAGAAATGCATCTGCAGGCAGTCTTAAACTTCTTGATCCAAAAGAGGTGGCGAAGAGGAATCTCGACATAATTATTCATACCGTTCCCCAGTCAATAGAGGGAATTGATAGCCATTTCTCTATGCTAAAGATACTCAATAAGGCAGGGTTAAAGACAAGTTCCCACACAAGATACTGCAAAACAATAGAAGATGTATTAAAATACCGTCTTGAATGGGAGAATAAACGAAAAAATCTTCCATACGAGGTTGATGGCATTGTGATAAAGATTGATAAATTCAGCCATCAGCGTGAACTTAGCAGTACCGATAAGAGCCCAAGGTGGGCAATTGCATATAAATATCCAGCAGAACAGGCAACGACAAGGGTTGTTGATATAGTGCCTCAGGTTGGAAGAACAGGGATAATAACACCTGTTGCTGTACTTGAGCCCGTTTTTCTGTCGGGTTCTACAATATCAAGAGCAACACTTCACAATGCAGATGAGATTGCAAGGAAAGATATAAGAATAGGTGATAATGTATTTATTGAGAAGGGAGGAGAAGTTATACCTGAGGTTATCAAGAGCATTCCTGAGGCAAGGACAGGAAAGGAGAAAGTATTTGAGATGCCAGAAAGGTGTCCCTCCTGTGGTTCAAAGATTGTTCGTTATGAGGGAGAAATCGCGTACAGATGCATAAATGCAGGATGTCCTTCACAGGTAAAGGGGAGGATAATCCATTTTGCAGCAAGAAATGCGATGGATATAGAAGGTTTTGGCGAAAAACTTGTAAATGTACTTGTGGATAAAGAATTGGTAAAAAACTATGCGGATATCTACTTTTTGAAGAAAGAAGACCTCTTACCGCTTGAGCGAATGGCAGAAAAATCCGTTAACAACCTCTTAAATGCCATTGAAAAATCCAAGGGTAGAAGTTTTGATAGGGTTTTATTTGCACTGGGTATAAGAGAGATTGGTTCCCACACGGCAAAACTCCTTGCTTCGCACTTTCAAATAATGAAGAGATTACAAAATGCTAAATATGAGGAACTTCTTCAGATATCTGAGATAGGTCCCGCTGCTGCCGAGTCAATCATAAAGTTCTTCTCTGACCACGAGAATAGAATGATAATAAAAAGATTAAAGGAAGCGGGAGTAAATATGGGAAAAGAGGAGAAGAAAGAGACTCCAAAACCGCTTTTTGGCAAGACATTCGTCCTAACAGGTACGCTATCAAAATATGCAAGAGATGATGTAACGAGGCTTATAGAAAATCTCGGAGGCAGGGTATCGTCGTCCGTATCAAGCAATACAGATTTTGTGGTAGTTGGAGAATCCCCGGGCTCGAAATATGAAAAGGCGAAGGAACTTGGAGTCAAAACCATATCAGAGGAAGAGTTCATAGAAATGATGTCAAATATCAAAATGCAAAATTCAAAATGACAACTTGCCTGACGGCAGTCAGGAATCAAAGTTCAAAAATAAGCCACGGATTTCACAGATAAGAAAAATATTTTAATCTGCAAAATCTGTGTTAATTATTTTCTGACGCAGATTAACGCTGATATGTTAAAATTATTGAGTTATTAGGTTAATAAGTTATTAAACGGTCAATTGTCCAATGATGCAGATAGTCAATAACTCAATTACTTAATAACTTAATTACTATATCTTTATCTGTGTCAATCTGCGTGTATCTGCGTCCAATTCTTTTCTCGATATGATTGGTATAACCACAGGAGATCCATCAGGTATTGGTCCTGAGGTTGCATTGAAGGCAATAGATGCAATTGAACACAATAATATTCTGCTTATCGGGCCATTATCTATTATTAATAAAGAGAGAAGGAGCCTTGGTATTTCCCGTATACCAGAGGTAGTGGATCTTGGTGATAGTGTGGAGATACCTTTTGGCAAACCATCAAAGGAGAGCGGAGAGATTGCCTACAAAACAATCATTAAAGCGATTAAACTGCTTAAAGAGAATAGAATCACCGCACTTGTGACTGCCCCTGTAAGTAAAGAGGCGATCTCTATGGCTGGCTATAATTTTATAGGACATACAGAAATGCTTGCAGATGCATTTAAGGTTCAAAGATATGCTATGTTCTTTTACAGCAAGAAGATAAATATAGCCCTTGTAACTCGTCACATCCCCCTGTCTATGGTGAGTAAGAAGTTATCAATCCAGAGGGTATACGATACGATAACATTGACGTACGAGTTTCTCTTAAGATACTGGAAGGTATTGCAAGTAAGGGAAAGAGCAGTTATTGGTGTTTTGGCGCTAAATCCACACGCTGGGGAGGGTGGAAATATAGGAGATGAAGAGGGGAAAATTATACTGCCTGCGATTAGATTGGCAAAAAAGGATGGGATAGATGTAGAGGGCCCCCTTGTACCAGATACAGCCTACCTGACTGCTGTCAAGCAAGCCAGGTGTGGCTTTGATGCCTTTATTGCAATGTACCATGACCAGGGGCTCATTCCCCTGAAATTGCTTGAATTTGAGAGAGCGGTGAATATAACGCTTGGGCTTCCTTTCCTGCGCACCTCTCCATCACATGGTACTGCCTATGATATTGCAGGTAAGGGTATTGCAGACCCCGGTAGTATGGAAGAAGCAATAAGATTGGCGATACTGTTGGGATCGCACCGCAAAGGCACGGTTCCACCACTAAGGCACGAAGGACACGAAGAACATAAAGAAAAAGAAATATAAAGTCTTTGTGTCTCGGTGGTGAATTGAAAGACGACCACAAAGTATTGGTTATCGGTTACCGGTAATCAGTCTTCGGTGAACTCAGCCGAACCGTAATCGGTAAATAGTAATCAGTGGTTCGTAATCTAAAATCTGCAATCTACAATCTGAAATCTTGGTAAGCCTGGAGATGAGATGAACATAAAAGAGAAGATAGAGAAGCTAAAAAGAGAGAAGGATGCAGTTATACTTGTGCACAACTATCAAATTCCAGAAGTGCAGGAGGTTGCCGATTTTCTAGGTGATTCATTAGACCTTTCAAGAAGGGCACAGAAGACAGACGCCAGAATTATCGTGTTTGCAGGTGTGAGGTTTATGGCAGAGACAGCAAAGATACTCTCTCCAAAAAAGAAAGTCCTTCTCACAAGGAAGTCTGCCGGATGTCCAATGGCAGAGATGATAACGCCCTCCGAACTGGCGTATATGAAGAGGAAGTACCCCGATGCAAAGGTTGTCTCCTATGTAAACACAACTGCTGAAATAAAGGCAGAAAGTTATATATGCTGCACATCTGCAAACGCAGCAAAGGTTGTAAATAGCATTGATGCAAAGAGAATAATATTTGTTCCTGACAGGAATCTTGCAAACTGGGTGTCAAGATTTACTGATAAAGAGGTAATACCCTACAATGGTTTCTGTTATGTGCATGAAAGGTTCAAGAAGGAGGATGTAATCAGGGCGAAGGAGAAGTATCCAGATGCAGCTGTGATAGTCCATCCAGAATGCAGGAAAGAGGTGATTGATCTGGCAGATGAGGTGCTCTCTACAAATGGAATGGTATATTTTGCGAAAAAGACCGATAAGAGGGTTATAGTCGTTGGAACCGAAGAGGGGTTAATAGCAAGACTCAAAAGGGAAAATCCCGAAAAGAGGTTTTATTCCCTTGGTCCTCCAAGAATGTGCAGGGATATGAAGAAGACAAGGGTAGAAGATGTTCTCCACTCCATCGAAGACGAGGTATATGAAGTAACAATTCAAGAGGATATTATGGAAAGGGCGAGGGTGGCTCTGGAGAGAATGCTTTCCG